>WHTT01000001.1 GCA_009377605.1 Luteitalea sp. | reverse complement strand
CGTGCCCGCCTCGATGGGCCGTCCCGCGGCCGCCAGCAGGCCCACAGGCTTCGTTCCGACCCGAAGCGGCACGAGGTGGATCATGTGACCCTCGACCGTCATGGTGCGATGCCCCGCGTACGTGCGGGCGTAGGCATCGAATTCGAGCGAGGTCTGGGCGGCAACAAACGCCGTAGACAGTTGGCACTTGTCCAGAGTAATGGTCCGTGCGCCGGCGTCGAATACATCCCAGTCGCTCGCGCGCGGCAGGGCAATCGCGACGAACTTCAGGTCGAATCGGCGGGCAACCGATCGCGCCAGGATTGCAATCGCCTCCCGGCTGTCGGTCATCACCAGCACGTCGCGACTCAAGTCGAATAATCGCGCGAGCTCGTCGCGTCGTCCGACGGCCTCCTGCGCTCGGGCCTGCGCCGCGGCCGACAGTTGACTTGCGATGATGGCCACGACGAGAAACACGAACAGCGCTACCCAGTTCTGCGGGTCGTCCAGCGTGAAGGTGTGGAACGGCGGCAGCAGGAAGAAGTTGAAGGCTGCCGTAGCGATCATGGAGACGGCGATCGCGACGCGCACCCGCACGGCTGTGGCCGTAATCAGGATGACCAGCAGAAGCAGGAGCGCCGCAATGGTGGGATTGGGAAGGCGCTGCAGCGCGCGCAAAACCAGGATGACCAGAGCGATGGCACCGAGGCCGGCAGTGCCGATGGCCACGTCACGAGATCCGGTCCGGCGTCGCACGCTCTCCATCCTAGTGCCCCGAATCAGAGATTCGTTGAAAATGTCAACGAATCTCTGATTCGGGACACCAGGCTGGACCGGCTCCGTCAACAATCGCGAACCGGAATCACTGCTTGCTGCAAGCGACACGTCGACCCACAGCCGCTCCACGTTAGCGCCAAAGTTCACCCGATCCGCCATGTTGGTACCGGGCGGGCCGTTCGGTCTCCGGCTCGCCCCGCGTTACTACCAGGGACGCCGGGCCGAGGGGGAACGGTGCCGCAGTCGACGACCGCATGGTGCTGGCCGTGTTCCCAGCAGAAGGGAGAGTCATCTTGATGCGACGTGCCGCTTCGTCTTGGGGACGGGGAGGAAGGCCATCCGGGCTGATCTGCCTCGTGGCCCTTGCGCTTCTCGGCTTTTTCGCCGCCGGCGCTCGGGCGCAACCCTTCAACGGCTACCTGATCCTCGATGGCAATAACAGCGACTACATCGAGATCCCACACAGCCCAGACCTGAACCCGACGGATGCCATTACCTTGGAGGGCTGGGTCCGCTTCGACGCCCTCGGCTGCGTGAGCCTGATCGGCAAGAACTGGCTGGACGCCTACTGGGTCGGTCACTGCGCTGGCTCGCTCCGCTCCTACACTCGCGGCTCGTCCTCGGCCTGGGATGGCGGGACGTTTCCTCTCGACGAGTGGACCCACTGGGCGGTGACGTGGGACGGCCAGTTTCGGCGTTATTACCTCAACGGCAGCCAGGTTTCCCTGCTCGTGTCCGCCGCACCGCTGACAACCAGCGCCGACCAGGTGCGCATCGGGAGCGACGTCGAGTTCGAGTTCGCCCCGATGGCCGCCCTTGACGAGTTTCGCCTCTGGAACGTGGCCCGGACCGAGGCCGAGATCCAGAGCACCATGAACGTGCCGATCAAGACGCCGATGCCAGGGCTCGTGGCGGTCTGGTCGCTGGACGGGGACGGGAGCGACGCGCTGGGCACCCATCACGGCGAGGTGATCGGCGACCCGGTCTTCGCCTCGCAGTACGACTTCGCGGAAGGTGCGACCGGCTTCTTCACAACGGCGCTTGGCGTCTTCAATCCGAGCCGTACCCGGCAGGCCAGCGTCGAGGTGACGCTGCTGCCCGACGTCGGAGTGCCCATCGTGATCCCGTTCGATCTCGATCCGCTCACGCGGACCAGCATCGACGTCGACGCCGAGGTCGGCGGGCCAACCGGCGTGGCGGCTGTCGTGAGGGCGAACGGGCCCATCTCCGCCATGCGGCAGGTGCACTGGGACGACAGCGTCTTCGGCAGCACGCTGGAAAGCGGCGCCGCCGGTTCATCCACGGCGCACTACTTCGCGGAAGGGGCCACGACCATCTGGGACCTCTTCTATCCGCTCTCGAACGACAACGACACCGACGCCGAGGTGACGATCCAATACCTGCGTCTCAGCGGCGCACCGGTTGTTCAGACCGTCACCGTTCCCGCGCACACGCGGCGGACGATCTGGGCGAACGCGGAGCCGGGCATGGAGGACACGCAAGCCGGCGCCATCATCACGGCCGACGTCCCGATTGCGGCGGAGCGGGCGATGTACCTGACCGGTGCCGGAGGCGCGTGGCGCGCGGGGGCCGCCAGTCGCGGGGCCCATGCGCTCAACCAGAGGTGGTACTTCGCGGAGTGCGCCACCGCGTTCTTCGACTGCTTCCTGCTGCTGGCGAATTCCGATGCCGGGGCGGTCGCGAACGTGCAGGTCGTCTACCAGTTGCCCAGCGGGCAGACGATGACGAAGACCCACATCGTACCGGCCAACGCGCGGCGGACGATCCTCGTCGAAGCGGACGATGCGGCGCTGGTCGACACGGCGGTGGCCATGACCGTCATCTCCGATGTGCCCATCGTCGCCGAGCGCGCGATGTGGTGGGGCCCGAACTCCCTCTCGTGGTACGAGTCGCACGTCGCGCTCGGCTCGACCGAGACCGGGACCGTCTGGGGTGTTGGCGAAGCCTGGTCGGGCGGTCCGGCTGCGGAGGATGCCTTCGTCCTGGTTTCCAACACGGGCGACGACCCAGCGCAGGTAAGGCTGACGATCGTTTATGACGACGGCACCAACGAGCAGAAGGATTACACGGTGGCCGCCAACGCCCGGGCAACGTTTCTCATGGGCGCGGAGTTCCCGGCGTC
Source organism: Luteitalea sp. (assembly GCA_009377605.1). Classification (NCBI taxonomy): domain Bacteria; kingdom Pseudomonadati; phylum Acidobacteriota; class Vicinamibacteria; order Vicinamibacterales; family Vicinamibacteraceae; genus Luteitalea; species Luteitalea sp. The sequence goes on along the minus strand of WHTT01000001.1, from coordinate 177,667 downwards.
GGATGGCCAGCGGTTCAGCGTGCTCGTGGAAAGCCTGGGGGGCTCGATAGCCATGCCCCTCATCGTCGAGGTGTCGCGCTATCAGTCCACGAGCGGGCGGTTTGCAAACGCTGGCGGCGCGACGACCGCGACGAAGATCGAGTAAGCCCACCTCGAGAGAGGGCGCATCGAAGCACGAGCCCTGGGGCGAGCGCGGCGGCCGGCCGCGCCGCCCCGCGGGGCGCCGTCAATAGCAACGGCGAGGACGGAACACGACGTGCAGTTCTAGCGGGCCGCGGCCTTCGGGCGCGCCCCACGACGCTCACTTGTGAGCCCCGAAACTTGACCCAAATGCGTCAAGTTTCGGGTTCTCAAGGGTTCTATTGTCAAATAGCCAGAAGGCTCCGGCGCGCGGGGGTGACGGGCGCGTTCAGGGCAGCGTGTAGCTGAACTCGTAGGAGTGCTTCCCGTCGGCAAGGATGATGGTCATCGAGCCCTCGAGACCCGCCAGCTCGCCCGTCCCAGAATCCGGGATCACTGTCACCGACCACCCCTCGGGCACGCCGCTTCTCATCACGGCCCTATGCACGAGCGCGAAGCTGCCCTCGCGCCCCTGCAAGGTACCGCTTACCTTCTCAACCGCCACGTAGGCGCCCGATTGGGTGCCGTCGCCGAAGGCCAGCATTTCGCCATGGCCGGCCGCCTCCAGGATTCCGTGATACTGCTTGTTCAGCGACAGGCGGCTGACGTTGGCCGCCTGGGCGTCGGGGTTGTCGGCTTGCTGCGGCGTGATCTTGACGTCGAAGGTTCCATTCGCTTGCATGACAGGACGCTCGCTCTGATCTGTGGTGGATGCAAGAAAGGGTGTCACAAGCGCGGCCCAGAGCACCAGGCCGGACAGGAAAGCAGTTGGTTTCATGGTGTGGTCGCAACGTAACGATGAGCAAGTAGGATTGCACGACTGCCATGACGAAGGATTGGAAAAACGCGACAGCGGCCGCTAGTCCACCGGCTGGGCCGCCGCCGGGGCCGCCGATCGGACGGGAAGTGGGCAAGGCGCGCGGCATCCTGCGGCATGCGCCGGCGCCGGGCGGCGAGTTCCATCACGCGCGCATCGCGCCGGCATCCGGGCTGGCCGGCTTCGTGCAGCACTTCTGGATCGTGCGCTGGGACCTGCGCGGCTTCCCGCCGCAGCTGCGGGAGACGCTTCCCCACCCGAACGTACATTTGACCCTGGCGCCCGGAGAGTCACGCATCTACGGCGTGCAGACCGGCCGCTTCACGCGCGTGCTGGAAGATCGAGGTGGCGTGTTCGGCGTCAAGTTCCGCCCCGGCGGGTTTCATCCGTTCCTGCGGCGGCCGGTCTCGAGCTTGCGCGACCGCACCATACCGCCGCGGCTGCTCTTCCATGAGGCGGCCGACGCTCTGCAAGCAGACGTGTCAGGAGCATCGCCGGACGAGACAGCGATGGTCGCCGCCGCGGAACGCTTCCTCGACGCACACCGGCCGCCGGCAGACCCCGAGGTGGAGCGCGTTGGCGCCATCGTCGACGAGATCGCCGAGGATCGCAGCGTAACGCGCGTCGAACAGATCCTCGAGCGCCACGGTCTACAGATGCGCACGCTGCAGCGCCTCTTCAACGAGTACGTCGGCGTGGGCCCGAAGTGGGTCATCAACCGCTACCGCCTGCACGAGGTGGTCGAACGCCTCGCGGAAGACCGCCCGGTCGACTGGGCACTGCTCGCGCTCGATCTCGGCTATTTCGATCAGGCCCACTTCATCCGCGACTTCAAGGCCATGACGGGCCGCACGCCGTCCGCGTACGTTGCCGGCGAACACGGCCGGCGTCGCGGAAAACGCAGAACGTAGGTTGGCCGTGCGGCGCGTCTCGGGCGACGGGTCGTCGGAGCTCGCGATGCTTTCACAGCACGACTGTCGACGGGCGATGTACCGAACTCTCTGCCAAATCGTTGGGCTCGCCCCATGCGACGCTGTGCCCGCGATGCACATAGCGGGCTAACCGTCTGATGCTTGGCTGCCGGCGTGGCGTGCATCGCGGCTGGATCCGAACGTGGTACTGAGAACCGACTAACTCGGCCGGCGCAAAGCGGGTGAAGACATCGTCTTCACCCGTGGCGGGCGGAGCCCCCTCTCGAGCGACTGGGCGGCCTTCAGATTATCATCTGCGTGCGGCATAGCTCTGACGTGTCGTATGCCATGTACGCATCAACTCGTTCCGGCACGAGTTGATGCGCATGCGACATAACATCGGCCGAACTCATTTGGTACAGAAATGGACTCGAAGTCGCCACTCTGGATTCGTGGCTGGGTCGCGCCGCGCGCGGTGCCTGCCACGTACTCGTTCCTCGCCCAATACAAGCGGGCGGCGGCGCGGCTTCGGTGTCCAGGATCGTCATCTTTATTTGACGAGCTAATACAAGCAGGATATCCGATCGTCGTCCAATAGGCCCATCCGAGGAACTCGCGCATGCACACCCTTTGCGAACGCATCCAGATTCGTGCTGTGGCGGTGCTATGGCTCGGTTTGCCACGGCTTGATTCCCCGCGGTGAACGTCCCGCAGCCGCGCGCAATCGGTCGAGTATTCAACACGCCAATGACGTCCACGAAACGACCGACCATACCAAACCATAGGACATTGCCGCACGCCCGTTCAACGTCATTTGCCCTGCTGGCTCATCGTCGTCGCTGCCAAAGATGGTCCGTGGCAACATTCCTGGATCTTAGACAGAAGGGCAGGCGCACTCGTTGTCGACGCCGCGCAGGCGCTCAGCCCACAGCGTCCTCCTTCTGTCACTTCACGGATACCATGGTGCGTGAGAGCCCCTGCGCCACGAAAGGGTAGGAACACCTTCGCGATAGCCTTTCGCCGTGGTGCCGGCGACGCTGAGCCTGGCAGCCTGGCGGAAGTGAGATCCGCACAAGAGGAGAACACGCATGTTCAGACTGGGAATGACCGCGCTCGTTTTATCACTCGCCGCCCTGGGTGGCGTAGATGCACAACCATCCGCGGAATCCACGAAAGTGACGCCCCTCCTCACGAAGCCGTTAGTTGGCATCGACGGCAAGGAGGCCGTGATGCTCACCGTCGAATACGCGCCGGGAGTGAGCTCGGACGCCCACCGGCACAACGCGAACACGTTCGTATACGTGCTCGAGGGCTCCGTGGTCATGCAGGTGGCGGGCGGGGAGCCAGTGACGTTGACCGAGGGGCAAACATTCTACGAATCGCCCAGCGACATTCACTCTGTCTCGCGCAACGCCAGCGAGACCGAGCGGGCGCGAATTCTTGTCTTCTTCGTCAAAGACGAAGGCGCGCCAACCACCGTACCAATGCAGTGAGAGCCGGCGACGCTCAATCGCGAGAATCTCGACAAGGGTCGGTCGAGCCATGATGCGACAAGGCTGGTCCCGCGCCCGACGACCGCTAGCCAGCCTTGATCTGCGTGTGACGTGAGGCCAGCATTCGGCCGATCGGCCTCCATGGTCACGAGATGGGCGTGCGAATCGCGCTCGGCGCTCATCAGCGACGAATCTTGCAACTCGTCCTTGGACAGAGTCTACGGTCGGTGGTGCTCGGTTTGGTCATCAACCGTTCTCTGCCGATGCCCGTTGTTTCCAGATCTTGCTCCTCTGCGATGAGCGGCGCCACAACAAAATGCTTCGCTAAGGTAGAATTGCTGACTCATGAAACCTTTACAGGTAGGCCTGCTCGTTCTGGGTGTTGCTGTGCTGGCGGCGCTCACCACCGGCGTGTCGATCGGGTGGAGCGCCCCGGCGGCGGACAAGGCGGATGGGTACCTGCTCGTCGCCAACAAGGGCGCACGCGCCTTGAGCATCATCGACCCAGCCACCAACACAGAGGTCGGGCTGGTCGCCGAGAACGGCGTGACCGGTCACGAGGTGGCGGCCTCGCCGGATGGCAAGACGGCCTACGTCCCCATCTATGGCGACTCCGGCGTGGGCCGCGCCGGCACCGACGGACGAAACCTGGTCGTCATCGACGTTGCCGCCCGAAAGATCATCGGCGACGTCGACTTCGGCAAGGGCGTCCGCCCGCATGATCCGGTGTTCAATCCAAAGGACGGCTTCCTCTACGTCACGACCGAGCTGGACCAGAGCGTGACGATCATTGATCCGAAGAGCCTCCAAATCGTCGGCTCCGTGCCGACCGGTCAGGAGGAATCGCACATGCTCGCAATCTCCCACGACGGCCGCCGCGGCTACACGGCGAACGTCGGCCCTGGCACCGTTTCGGTACTGGATCTGGAGCAGCGCAAGACGCTGGCAATCATCCCCATTGCCAAGATCACGCAGCGCGTCACGATCTCGCCGGACGACAAGTTCGTTTTCACCGCCGATCAGACGAAGCCGCAACTGGCAATGATCGACGCGGCGACCAACGAGATCGCGCGATGGATTCCGCTACCAGCCATCGGCTTCGGCGCCGCTCCCACCCACGATGGCCGCTGGCTCGTCGTCGCCCTGCCCCGCGCGAACCAGGTCGCGGTCGTCGACCCGAAGACCTTCGAGGTCGCGCACACGATCGATGTTCCAGCGGCACCGCAGGAGCCGGTCATCCGGCCCGACGACAAGATGGTGTACGTCTCCTGCGACCGCAGCCAGAAGGTGGCGGCGATCCGCACCTCCGACTGGAAGGTCGAGACGCTCATCGACGCGGCCGAAGGCGCCGACGGCCTTGCCTGGGCCGTCAACTCCAGAGGTTCGCGATCGGGGCGGCAATGATGTTGTGGTCGAGGATGAAGGCTCTGGGACCTGTATGGAGCACGGCGCCACCAAGGAAGCGATCGCCGAGCTCGTCCCGTAGCCATGCAAGGTGTCGCGCATCGTGGCGCGTCGGCGCGCTGGTGGCCTTGACTTCGAAGCTGAACACACGTTGGCCGCCGTACTCGACCATGATGTCGATCTCGCGTCGGCCCTGTTCTTGGCGCAGGTGGTAGAGCCTGGGCGAGGATGCGCTTCGGGCAAGCGCCGCCCTCAATTGGCCAGCCACGAACGTGTCGAGCGTGCGCGCGACGATGTCCGCGTCTGCGATCAGCCCCGCGACATCGAGCCTAAGCGTCGCGAGTGCGAGTGATGAATCGACGAAGTACCGCTTGGGTCCGCGGACGAGTCGTTTGAGGCGGTTGGTCCACCATGCGGGCATAAGGACGCTGGCAAGGGCAGTCACCGAGCGGTGGAGATGCCGAACGGCCATACGGTGGTCATTCCGCGCAAGGTGAAGCCCGGCCTCCTCAGCAGCGTCATCAAGACCGCCGGTCTCACGCTGGATCAATTTCTGCGATGCTTATAGCGAGGTAAAAGCTGTGCAAGCGTACTCGGTCATCGTTCACGAAGATCACGAAAGCGGTGGCTATTGGGCTGAAGTCGTAGATCTCCCAGGTTGCTTTGCATCCGGCGACACACTGGATGAGCTCGAACGGGATGTGCGGGACGCGATCGAAACCTACATCGCCGCCCAAGAGAAGCTCGGCAAGCCGGTGCCGAAGGGCCGGAAAATCGATGTGCCCGGCGTTCGCCGCTGGGAGATCGCAGTTGCCTAGACGTCTGCCAAGCCACCGGTCGTGAGCAGCAAGCTTCTCGCTCCTCACTGGTAGCGAAGGTCCGCCCCGCGGGTTCGGCTTGGCTCGGCGGTTCGAGGCCGAGCTTCGCTACATGGGCACCAGGGAAGCCGCCTTCAGCAGCGTCGCCGTGCCCGGGTTCCACGCGCAGCCTCCCCGCTCACCTGCCTGAGTTAAAGTACCCAGTATAGGTAATACTACCTATACAAAATAGGCAGCACTACCTACGCAAATACGGTAGTTCTCTCCATTCCCTTCACGCCGACAGCCGCGCATCCTGTTTGCCATCGACCTGCAGACCTCGGGATGTCACATGTCCCGCGGACGCCTGCGAGGGGAGGAGACATGATGAAGCGAAGAGCACAGCTGCCAGCACGTCTGGTCCTCTGGTGCCTGGCGGCCTGCGTGGCAATGCCCCAGGCTGCCGGTGCCGCATCGGATCCAGCAAAGGCTCCCGGGCCCGAGACGTCCCGGAGCCAACCCGTCGTCACGCGCGAAGACGTGACGTCGCCGGCCGACGCGGCGGCGCCGGCCAACACCACATCGGTGGAGAGCCTGCCGGTCGCCGCCCAGGCGAGCATCTCGGCGGCGCTCGGACGTGACGATGAGCAATATCACGCCGAGACCGCCAGCGGCAGCGTCACGCTGACGAACCACGATCACCAGATCACGACCGTGTTCACGCGCGACGGGGTGACCATCCAGCGCCGGGACGCCGCGCCGATTGGCATGGCGCTGACCACCATCGGCGTGGGCGAGACGCTCGCGCCTGTGACACCCGCAACGCCAGTGGCAGCTACCAACCGCGTCGAGTATGTCCGTGGTCCTCTCACGGAGTGGTACGTCAACGGTCCGGTGGGCCTCGAACAGGGCTTCACACTCGACGCGCGGCCGGCGCAGGCTGATGGCCCGTTGACCCTGGCGATGACCCTGACCGGCCCCGGTACGCCGAGGCTCGACGGGGAGACGAACGTCGTGACCTGGCAGGACGGCCTCAGCTACGGCGGCCTCTTCGCTGTCGATGCCGAGGGACGGGAGCTGCCCGCCTCGCTCGCGCTGGACGGGCGCACGCTGCGCATCGAGGTGGACGACGAGGCGGCCGTGTACCCCATCGTCATCGACCCCTGGCTGCAGCAGGCCAAGCTCACGGTGGGTGGACCGGCGGACGCTGGGGTGGGCACATCCGTCGCCGTCTCGGGCGACACGGCCCTGGTGGGTGCACCGCGTGCAGACACGGTGTACGTCTTCACCCGCAGCGGCACGGTCTGGAGCGAGGAGGCCGCGATCACCCCGGACGGCGGGACGGGGATCTTGTTTGGCATCTCGGTCGCGCTGCTGGGCGATGCCGCGGTGGTGGGAGCGCCCAACGCCGCCGTCGCCGGCAACGACCGTCAGGGCGCGGCCTACGTCTTCACGAGGAACGCCGGCGTCTGGACCCAGCAGGCGGTCCTGACGGCGAGCGACGGGGCGGAGGGCGATAGCTTCGGCTACTCGGTCGCCCTCGAGGGCGATACGGCCCTGATAGGCGCCTGGCTGGCCGACTGGGGCGAGAGGGCGTTCAGGAACCGGGGCGCGGCGTACGTCTTCACAGGCAGCGGTCCAGACTGGAGTCAGCAGGCGAAGCTCGTCGCAGACGACGGCTTCTTCCAAGCGCACTTCGGCAACGCGGTCGCGCTCTCCGGCGACGGAAACATCGCCCTGGTGGGCGCACGCGAGGACGGCGCGAACCCCATCACCAACCGTGGCGCAGCGTACGTCTATACGCGGAGCGGCTCGGCGTGGACCCAGCAGGCCAAGCTCCTCGCGGACGACTGGGCACGGGGCGATTGGTTCGGCGGGGCGGTCGCCCTGTCCTTCGCGGGCGACGTCGCCCTGATTGGAGCGTTCTTCGCCGACGTGGACGGCAACGACCGGCAGGGCGCGGCCTACGTCTTCGCCGGCAGCGGGGCGAGCTGGAATCAGCAAGCGAAGCTCGTCGCAGACGACGGGGCGCCCGGCCATCGATTCGGGAGCTCGGTGGCCCTCTCCGACGATGGAGAGACGGCGTTGGTGGGCGCGCGAGTGAGTCCCGATGTGCCCGCCATCCCGGGCGCAACGTACGTGTTCACGGGCAGCGACGGGGCCTGGACGCCGCAGGGCAAGCTCCTCGCCTCCGATGCGACGCAAGGCGACGAGTTTGGCTTTTCGGTGGCCCTCGACGGCGACACCGCGCTGATGGGAGCGCCGGGGGCCGACGCGGCCTACGTCTTCACCGGAAGTGGCGCGGTCTGGACCGAGCAGGCCAAGCTCGGGCCCTCCGGAGCACCGAACGCTGTCTTCGGCGTGTCGGTCGACCTCAAGGGGGACACGGCCCTGGTGGGAGCGTCCGGACAGGAGGCAGCCTACCTCTTCACCCGCAGCGGCGCGGTCTGGACCGAAGTGGCCACCCTTACCGCGGACGACGGGGTACAGGGTGATGACTTCGGCTTCTCGGTCGCCCTCTCGGTCTCAGGCAATACGGCCCTGGTCGGAGCCTGGACGGCCGACTGGGGTGAGCAGGCCTCCACGAACCGGGGCGCCGCCTATGTCTTCACCCTCAGCGACGACGGGACCTGGAGCCAGCAGGCCAAGCTGACCGCGGACGACGGGTGGTTTCAAGCGCAATTCGGCTTCGACGTCGCCCTCTCGGGCGACGGCAACATCGCCCTGGTGGGGGCCCACAATGACGGCGCGAACCAAAACCAGAACCGGGGCGCGGCCTACGTCTACGGCCGCAGCGGCGAGACCTGGAGCCAGCAGGCCAAGCTCCTCGCGGAGGACGGAGCGCGGGGCGCTTTCTTCGGCGAGTCGGTAGACCTCTCTCTCGCGGGCGACATCGCGCTGATTGGGGCAGCCCGCGCCAACGTGGGTGACAACGCCCAGCAAGGCGCGGCCTACATCTTCACCGGCAGCGGGACGACCTGGACGCAGCAGGCCAAGCTCGTCGCGGACGACGGCACGCCAGGTGCCCGATTCGGCCTCTCTTCCGCCCTCTCCGACGACGGCGGGACCGCCCTGCTCGGGGCGCCGTTACGGGGACCCAATGCTCCTGACCTCCCAGGCGCGGCCTACGTCTTCACCGGCGGCGGTGCCGACTGGACACAACAGGCCAAGCTCCTCGCGTCCGACGGGACGGCAGGGAATGACTTCGGCGTCGGGGTCGACCTCTCGTTCGATGGCGACACCGCGGTAGTGGGAGCATCGACGGCGCATGGCACGGGTGCCGCTTACCTCTTCTCCCGGAGCGGCGAGGTCTGGACCGAGGGGAGCACGCTCACCGCGGACGACGGAGCGGCGGGCGATGCGCTCGGCAGGTCAGTCGCCTTCTCGGACGGCACTGCCCTGGTGGGAGCACCGAGCGCCGACGTGGGCGGCAACACGGACCAGGGCGCGGCCTACGTCTTTGTCTTGGAAGACGAAGCCGCCGACTGTGATGGTGACGGCATGTCCAACGAGGACGAGCTGCGCTATGGGCTGGATCCGTGCAACGCCACCGATGAAGATGGGCCGGACGGGGATCCGGATGGTGATGGGATATCCAACATCGACGAGATCAACGCGGAGGTGCCGTCACATCCGCGCGGCTTCTACGTCCAGCACTTCGCCGAAGGGGCCGTCGGCGACTTCTTCCAGACCGACGTCGGCTTCTTCAACGCCAGCCGCGAGGAGGCCGCCAACGTGCTGGTGACGGTGATCCCAGAGGCGGGACACCCGGCAGCCTCGCAGTGGTACACGGTGGAGCCGCTCACGCGGGTCACCGTCGATCTCGAAGCGGCGCTCGCCGGCCAGTCTACCGGCGCTTCCACGCGCATCGAGTCCGATCAGCCGATCGCTGGCCTGCGCCAGATGCTGTGGGACGACACCAGCTACGGCAGTGCCCTCGAGAGTGGCCAGCCCGAGGCTGCGAACACGTGGTACTTCGGCGAGGGGGCGACCTACGTCTTCGACGTCTTCCACGTGATCGAGAACGAGAACAGCGTGGACGCGAACGTCACGATCACATACCTGCGCGGGCAAGACCAAGGGCCACCCGTGATACAGGAGGTGGTGGTCCCCGCCTACACGCGCCAGACGGTGTGGGCAAACGCCGTGCCAGGGCTCGAGTCCGTGGAGATCTCGGCCGTGATCACTTCCGATGCGCCGATCGTCGCGGAGCGGGCCATGTACTTGACCGGCGATGGCGATCGCGGCTTCGAGGCCGGTCAGATGAGCGCCGGCGCCACGGCGCTGAGCACCACCTGGAACATTGCCGAGGGGGCGACGCACTACTTCGACACGTTCCTCTTCTTCGGCAATCCCAACGACCAGGAGGCCACGGTCACGGTGACGTTCCAGTTGCCCGCGGGCCAGACGATCACCAAGCAGTACGTCGTGCCGGCACAGGCAAAGCGGACCATCCTCATCGACGGCCAGCAGGATCCGTTCCTGGAGGACACGGCGTTCGCCGCCAGCGTGTCCTCGACCGTACCGATCATCGTCGAACGGGCGATGTGGTGGGGGCCGACCTCGGCGTCGTGGTACGAGGCGCACGCCTCGCTCGGCACCACCGAGACCGGCACGGTCTTCGGGATCGGCGAGGCCCAGAGCGGCGGCGAGGCGGAGGAAGACACGTATGTGCTCGTCTCCAACGCCTCGGACACTCCAGCGCCAGTGCGCTTCACGCTCATCTATGACGATGGGACGACCGAGGAGAAGACGCTCGAGGTCGGCGGGAGCTCGCGTCTGACCGCGCTCATCACGACCGAGTTCCCGGCGTCCGAAGGGCGGCGCTTCAGCATCCTCGTAGAAAGCGTCGACCAGGTGCCGATCACGGTCGAAGTGTCGAGGTATCAATCCACCGATGGACTCTTCGGCAATGCCGGCGGGACGGCACACGCCACGAAGATCCAGTAGTCAGCGCCACACAGGGTGCCGCGGCGTACGTCTGCGCCGCGGTACCCGGCCCACGGTCACGCCCGACCTAAAAGGTCGGGCCTACACTTACCGGGCCCTGCCAAAGGTCGGGCGCCACGTGAACGGAATTGCGCTTAAGGTAGTGGCAACAGGCTATCCTCATGATGTCGCTACCTGTCACCCTCGCTCACCTGAGAGTCTTCGCCGCCGTCGCCAAGCATTGCAGCTTCTCCCGCGCCGCCGACGAGCTGCGCGTCAGCCAACCATATGTGTCAGGCCAGATCGCCGGCCTGGAGGCGAGGCTCGCGTTGGTGCTGTTCAATCGGACGGGCCGTCGAGCGTACCTCAGCGAAGCAGGCAAGCTGTTTCTTCCGTACGCGGCGAAGGTTCTGACGACGCTGCAGGAGGCCGACCGATCGCTGCAGGATTTCCGTGGCCTGGTCACGGGCCATCTGGTGGTTGCCGCCAGCTCGACGCCTGGAGCGTATCTGCTGCCGCGCCTGCTCGGCCAGTTCCTCGAGGACTACCCTGGCGTCCATGTCACGTTGCAGATCAAAGACACAGTCCATGTGGAGCGGCTGCTGCTCTCACAAGAGGCGGAGCTCGGCGTCGTGGCCTCCCCGCCCACGTCGACCGAGCTGGCGACGGAGCCGCTCGGCCTCGACGAGCTCCTGTTGGTGGTCGGTCCGCGTCATCGCTGGGTCAACCGCTCGGGTGTGACGTTCAAGGACCTCGAAGAGGAGCGTCTGTTGGTACGAGAGCGCACGTCTGGCACGCGTATCCGTATCGATGAGGAGCTCACGCGGACGCGAGTCCAGCCGCGAACGATGTTGGAGCTGAGCACCGTCGAGGCGATCCGCGAAGCATTGGCCTGCGGGCTCGGCATCTCGTTTCTTTCCAAGCACGCCGTGCAGCAGGACATCGCGGCGCGCCGGCTCGTTGTCGTTATGCTGGCCCACCGCCCCCTCACGCGCCCGATCTCCCTGCTGACCTCGACGGGACACAAGCTCAGTCCCGCGGCGGCCGTGTTCCGCAACTTGATTCTCGCCGAGTTCACGTCGGCGGACCGCACCTGAACGTCGCGTGCGCCATACGTAGCGCAGGCCTTCAGGCCTGCCAGTAAAGCGCGGGCGCAGGCAGGGCTAAAGCCCTGCGCTACGTACGACTCCTTCACCACGAGCTGCCCGTACGATTTGGTGATAGCTCTCATAACCGTCGCCGCAGAAATCTCATCAACGGTTACTGAATCGACACAGCCGATTGCTACCGTCGTGCCTCCAGATAGGAGCCGCACGATGGTGGGTTTTCTCAGGAGATGGATGCCGCACACAGCGGCGATGCCGGCGACAATCGCGCTTCTCATGGTCCTTGCTCTGGTCGGCGTGCCCACATTTGGCTTTGCACAGACCGGAGGCACGGCTGGGGTGTACGGCACGGTTCACGATCCGGGAGGCGCGGTGGCGCCGAATGTACAGGTCACGCTGATCAATGCCGATACCGAGTGGACCCAAACGACGCTCACCGAGGGCAGCGGGCAGTTCGTGTTTCGGTTCGTGCCAGTGGGCCGCTACGAGCTCATCGCCGAGAAGGAGGGATTCCAGCAGTACCAGCAGTCCGGCATCGTGCTCCAGGTGAACGACAACCCAAGGCTCGATGTGGGCTTGATCGTCGGCGACGTGACGACCACGGTCAGCGTGGCGGCCTCCGCACCACTGGTGCAGACGCGGGGCGCCGACATCAAGTCCGTCGTCGACTCTCGGCGCATCGTGGACCTGCCGCTCAACGGCCGCAATCTGGCGGACTTGGCGCTGCTGTCGCCCGGAACCGTGCCGGCCAACGACACCACCGGCGCCGACAAGAACGGCAATGGCGACGGCGTCAAGATCCCGCTGGGCAGCCGGCAGTTCTCCATCAATGGCGCACGCAACAACGAGACCCGCTACACGTTGGACGGCGCCGACAACAACGACACGATGTACAACGCCGGCATGCCGTTCCCGTTTCCAAACGCGGTGCAGGAGTTCACCGTCGTGACATCGGGCAAGGGTGCCGATGTCGGCTCGAGCCCTGGCGGTAGCATCAACATCGTCACGCGAAGCGGAACCAACCAGGTGCACGGCGACGCTTTCTGGTTCGTGCGCAACTCGGCGTTCAACGCGAACAACTTCTTTTCCGAGACCGGCGACCAGTTGCGTCGCAACCAGGGCGGCTTCACGCTTGGCGGGCCGATCATCGAGAACAGGCTCTTTCTCTTCGGGGGGTGGCAGCGCACGTGGGTGAGACAGACCATCGACAGCAACTTCGAAGAGGCCATGTCCGCGGCCTACCGGCAAGGAGATTTTTCCGATCTCCTGCATCCGACGGACTCCAACCAGGCGCCGCTGCAACTGGTGGACCCGTCTGGCCAGCCATATCCAAACAACCAGATCCCATCCAGTGAGTGGTCTCCTGCCATACAAAGCCTGCTGGCGTACTGGCCCGAGCCGGATGAGAGCGGCCTGGTCCGCGCACCGATCACCGCCAACACCGACATCACCCAGTACATCCTCCGCGGCGACTACACGGTCAACCCGTCACATACGGTCTACGGTCGCTATCTCGGCCAGCCGGCCGAGTCGCCGCGACCGCTCATCGGCGACAATCTGGCGGGCAGCGAGAACGGGAGCAAGCTCACCACGCACAGCGGCACGCTGGCGTGGACCGCGACGGTCTCCTCGGGCCTGGTGTCCTATGCGAACGTGTTCGTCAACTACGCTCCCGCCGCGCGCACGCTCGATTCGCCGTGGGGAGACATCACCGCGTTCGGTGTCGAGATCAACCCGCTGGCCAATGAGCTCGATATCGCGCTCGACGGCACGAGCGACTTCGACCTCGGCAGCGCCAGCCGCAACGCCGACTTCCGGCGCGCCAGCTTCGGCTTCGCCAACTCGTGGCACTGGGCTCGGGGCCGCCACAATGTTTCCTTCGGCGGCGAGATTCGCTGGAGCCGCTACAACGAGTACAACCCCTATCACGGCTCTGGCGTCTTCGGCTTCGATGGTCGCTGCACCGGCTTCGACCAGGCGGACGCGCTGATCGGCTGCCTGTCCGAGTTCACACAGGGCAAGGGCGAGTTCGAATTTCGCCGGCATCACTACCAGGCGCTGTTTGTCGGGGACAGCATTCGGCTGACGGACCGGCTCACGCTGGACGCTGGCCTACGGTGGGAACCCTATACCCCGATTACCGACGTCGGCGATCGCACGCTCCTGTTCCTGCCAGAAAAGTACGCAGCGGGAGAGCGCTCACAGGTCTGGCTGCAGTCACCCCCGGGCCTCTTCTATCCGGGCGACACGGTGGACGGCAGGACGGTGCCCGATGGCGCGAGCGACGCGAGCTGGAATCTCTTCGCTCCGCGTCTCGGATTCGCGTGGGATGCGCTGGGCGATGGCCGCCTCAGCGTCCGCGGCGGCGGCGGCATCTACTACAGCCTGCCCGAGGTCTACCTCCTGAACGCGCTCAGCGACCAGGCGCCATTCGGATATGACCAGACCTTTCAGGGGGGTGTCTTCGACGACCCCTATCGGGGACGTGAGTCCGCGAACGTGTTTCCGCTGTCGGAGAGCTTCGCCAACGATCCGAATTTGCCATTCCCTTCGCCCCTGTTTGCGTACGCGCAGGAACCCACTTTCAAGCAGGCCACCACCTACGCGTGGAACCTCAGCATCCAGAGGCAGCTTCTACAGAACTGGCTCGTCCAGATCAGCTATGTCGGAAACAAGTCAACGCACCTCCCCTACGTCACGGACTTGAACGCGCCCATCTACGACTTCAGCTCGTCGGAGCGCGAAAACCTCCAAACCATGCAGGAGCGCCGGCCATTCCCCGAATACGAGAAGCTGTACATCCTCAGCACCGGCCAGAACGCCAACTACAATGGCCTGCAGCTTCATCTGCAGCGCCGCTTTGATCAAGGGTTCAGCCTGACAGCAAGCTATACCTTCTCGAAGGCGCTCGACTATTCCTCCACCAACGACAGCGTGGAAGAAATGGCCGACGGCAACTCCGTGCCGAACCCGTTCGATCCCCGCTACTTCTATGGACCGTCCGACTTCGACCGGCGACACGTCTTCGTGAGCTCGCTGTTGTGGAACCTTCCCAGCGCTGCCGGGCGCGGAACCCTGCTTCACGCGCTGACGCGCGGTTGGACCGCGAGCACCGTGGTGACCATCCACGGCGGGCGGCCGTTTACCGTGACCGCGAGCTCGACGCAAGCGGCATGCAACGATTGTCAACCGCACGCCGATCAGATTGGCCCATTGACGTTCGACGATGACCGCAGCAAGTCGGAGTGGCTGGAGGAGTATTTCAATACCGCGAACGTCACTGCCGGCGCGCCGGGCACGTTCGGCAACATCGGGCGGAACTCGCTCTACGGTCCCGGCTACGCCAATGTCGATCTCGCGCTCTCTCGCACGTTCGGCCTACCGCTGCAGGGGGGCGGCACGCTGGAGCTGCGCGCCGAAGCGTTCAATCTTCTGAACCATCCGAACTTCGACAACCCCGGCAATCAGTACGGCAGCGGGACGTTTGGCCGCATTACGAGCACGCTGGGGGAGTCGCGAATCCTCCAGTTCGCCGTAAGGATTGGATTTTAGGTGAGGAGACCGAGCATGCGAAGGAGCCTTGCGTTTCTCTGTGGCGTGGCCGCGCTGATCGTGGCGACGCCTGCCCAGGGCCAGATTGCGCGCCGCGTGGTGGTCATCGGCATCGACGGCCTCGGTGCTTACACGCCGCGGCCGTCCGAGAATCCGTCGCTGGACGGTTTGCGAAAGCGAGGCGCCTGGACAATGCACGCCCGCGGTGTCATGCCCACATCGAGCAGTCCCAACTGGGCGTCCATGATCATGGGAGCAGGTCCGGAGCAGCATGGCGTGACGTCGAACGACTGGGAGCCGGACGCGTTCGACATTCCGCCGAGCGTGAGCGGACCTGGCGCGATCTTCCCCACGATCTTCAGCCTGCTCCGCGAGCAGAGACCCTCGGCCAAGATCGGCTGCTTCCATGATTGGGATGACTTCGGGCGCCTGCTCGAGAGGAAGGCCGTGGACCGAATCGAGGATGGTGATGGTCCGGATGACACGGTCGCGCGCGCGGTCCGTTACATCCGCAGCGACGAGCCCGATTTCTTGTTCGTGCAGCTCGACCACGTCGATCACACGGCGCACGAGCGCGGCTACGGCACCAAGGAGTTCTACACCGCGGTCGCGCAGGCCGATCGGTTGATTGGCGATCTGCTGGGAGCGCTCGAAGAGGCAGGCATTCTCGACGAGACGGCCGTGCTCGTCACGGCAGACCACGGCTTTCCGAACGGCAGCAAGAAGCACGGCGGAAACACGCCGGCGGAGCTGGAGATCACGTGGATGGTCGCCGGCCCCGGCGTCCGTGCTGGTCACGAGATCGAGACACCGGTGAACACGTTCGACACGGCTGCCACGATCGCCTGGATCTTCCAGCTCGATCCGCCCGAGGCCTGGCTCGGCCGCCCCGTGCTCGAAGCCTTCGACGAATCCGCCGCGCGCACGTCCGCGCAGCGTCGCTAGCAGCCTGCGGTGAATCTGTCGTACGTAGCGCAGGGCTTGAGCCCTGCCAACCGCCACGCCAATTTTGGCAGGCCTAAAGGCCTGCGCTACGGATGTCGTGTGCTGAGGTGAACAACATCGGATCCAACCCGACGCAAGGGCTGGGACGGTCGGCGAAGGCGTGGCAGATCCGCATCTTTGCGGTCACCTGGATCGCCTACGCAGGCTTCTATCTCTGTCGCAAGAACTTCAGCGTGGCGATGCCGCTCCTGGGCGGCGAGTCGGGCCTGACCAAGCTCGACTTCGCCAACCTGATCTTTGGCTACAGCCTGATGTACGCCGCCGGTCAGCCGCTATTCGGCGTCCTCGCTGATCGTTTCGGTGCCCGTCGCGTCGTGGCCACGGGCATGCTGCTTGCCGTGGTCGCGAACATCTTCATGGTGACAGGCACATCGGTCCTAATGCTGGCGCCGCTCATGCTGATGAACGGGATAGGCCAGGCAACCGGCTGGCCCGGCCTCGTCCAGATCATGGCCAACTGGTTTCGCCGCGGTGAGCGAGGTATGGTGATGGCCTGGTGGACGACGAACTACGTGCTGGGCGGATTTCTTGCTACGGTATTCGCCACCTGGGTCGCCACCAGCAGTCTTCTCCTCCCCGGTCAGGGCTGGCAGCGGGCCTTCTGGGTGCCCGCCGTGCTGCTCGCCGTCATCGCTGCGCTGTTCGTCGCCGGAGCGCGGGACCGGCCCGAAGACAGTGTCGTGCGATCGGAAGAAGCAGCGCCCGACGCGGCCACCCGCCTTCGCTCCGCTTCGGCCCGCCTTCGCTACGCTTCGGCGACGCAGGCCGATGCGCCGGCGGAACGGCCGCATCTTGGGCGCGCGTTGGCCAGCCCGCTGATCTGGATCATTGCGTTGGGCTGTCTGTTCGCGAAGATCACGCGCTACGCGTTCCTGTTCTGGCTTCCGCTCTACATGACCGAGCAACTCGGTTACACGGTGGATCAAGCGGGCTACATGGCGTCCATCTTCGAGTTGTCGGGATTTGGCGGCGCCATCCTCGCCGGCTACGTATCGGATCGACTCTTCCAGTCCCGCCGCTTTCCCGTCACCGCCTTGATGTTCTTCATGCTCGCCGTCGTGTGCCTGGTGCATCCCCTGACCGCCGGCTATGGCTACGTCGCCAGCGGCATCGGCATCGCGCTGATTGGAATCGCGAACTATGGACCGGACACCTTGCTGCAAGGCGCGGCGGCGCAGGATGCCGGCGCGGGATTGGGCACCGGCACGGTATCCGGACTGATCAGCGGTGTGGGATCGGTAGGCCAGCTCTTCTCGCCGTATCTGGTGGCGTTCGTTGCGGCCCGGTACGGTTGGAACGGTCTCTTCCAAGTATTCACGGTCGTGGCGTTCGTGGGAGGCGCGCTGCAAGCGATCTTGTGGAACTATGGCCGACGGGCAGGTGAAGACCATGCAGGGAGAACACCGAGCATATTTGATCGTCGTCGATTCCGGCGGGCGCGTGTTGTGCCACGGCCAGAGCGGTAGTCGAGCCACCGCGGCGCTCTGCTGCGTCGTGGAAGAGGGAGAAAGCCTCGACGCGGCCGCCGCCCGCCTCGCGGGGCAGTACCCCGCCCTCGTCTCTGCCGCGCTCGAGCAACACGGTGAGCTCTGCATCGAACAGGGCGACACTGAGGTTCTCGGATTGGTACTCTCATGCCGATGCGATGAGTCCGCAGGTTTTGTGAACGGCCAGTGGCAGCTTCTCGACGAGCTCCTGACAGCTCCCGACGGCGTGTACACGACGGACAGCCTCGCAGCGCTACGACGGTATGTGCGCGATATCGTCGGCCGGTCGGCCCGATCGGCCCCGCAGCAATCGGAAGGCGACGTCAACCTCTCGCCCACGCGCAGGCACTGGCTCGAGCAAAACATCGACGCAGAGACCAAGCACTGGCTCGACGCCGACGAGCGTTGGTTCCTGCGGCAATCGCTCTCGACGCCCTGCCTCAACGTGCTCGCGCGCTGTGACGGCGCCTACATCGAAGATCTCCAAGGCCGCCGGTATCTCGACTTCCACGGCAACAACGTCCATCACGTCGGCTTCGGTCATCCGAAGGTGATCGCCGCCATCACGGAACAGATGGCGAGCCTGTCGTTCTGCACGCGGCGCTATACGAACATCCCTGCCATCGAGCTCGCGGCGAAGCTCGCGGAGCTCGCGCCGGGCGACCTCGGGAAAGTCCTCTTCGCACCGAGCGGGGCCGGAGCGATCAGCATGGCGCTCAAGCTGGCGCGTGGAGCAACGGGCAGGTTCAAGACCATCTCGTGGTGGGAGTCGTTCCACGGCGCGTCGCTCGACACGATCTCGATCGGGGGTGAGGCGCTCTTCCGCCAGAACGCCGGTCCCCTGCTGCCTGGAACGGAGCATGCGCCGCCGCCGGACCCGCTCCATTGCCCGTTCCAGTGCGGTCGCGAGTGCGACCTTCGCTGCGCGGGCTACATTGAGTACATGCTCGAAAAAGAGGGTGACGTGGCGGCGGTGGTCGCGGAAACCATTCGCAGCACGCCGTACATTCCGCGGCCAGACTACTGGAAGCGGATTCGAGCGGCCTGCGATCGCCATGGCACGCTGCTCATCCTCGACGAGATTCCGCACGGCCTCGGCAGGACGGGGCGCATGTTCACCTGCGAGCACTACGGCATCGTGCCTGACATGGTGGTCATTGGCAAAGGGCTTGGGGGCGGCATCTTTCCGCTGGCCGCGCTCATCGCGCGGAAGGATCTCGACGTGCTCTCGAATCGCGCGCTCGGACACTACACGCACGAGAAGAGCCCGGTCGCCTGCGCCGCGGCGCTCGCGGCAATCGAGCTGCTGGAGAGCGGCATCGTCGAGCACGTCCGCACGCTCGGCGACAAGGCTCGCGCCGAGCTCCGGGAGATGCAGGAGCGCCATCCTCTCATTGCAGATGTGCGCGGGCTCGGCCTCTTCCTCGGCGTGGAGCTGAAGACGGGCGCCGAGCGGGTAATGTACCGCGCCCTGGAGCTCGGGCTCAGCTTCAAAGTGACCATGGGCCGAATCCTCACCCTCACGCCTGCCTTGACGATCACCGAAGAGGAAATGTCGCGCGCACTGGGCATCCTCGAGCGCGCTATTAGCGAGGTGGAGGCTGAACCCGCGCTTCGAGCGTAGCCAATGCTCGAGCGCGTCACCTCGGAGCAGATGCCAGTCACGTCCAGAGCGCGTAGCGCACGCGCTACAATGGCTTCGATGAGCCAACGGATCACCCAACGAGAGTTCCGCAACGAAAGCGGGCGAATCATGCGCGCCCTGGACCGAGGGAAGTCTTTCATTGTCACGCGTAACGGCGTACCCGTCGGCGAGTTGATCCCCTTCCGACAACGGGTGTTCGTACCGGCCGAGGCAGCCCTGGCCGCATTCGCGGACGCGCCACGCGTCGCGCCCGGGCGCTTTCGGCGCGACGTCGACGCCATGATCGAACAGGATCCCACGCCCCGTGGCTGACCGGCGTCACGCCCGTGGTCTCATCGACACCTCGGTGGTCATCGACCTGCAGCTCATTGAACCGACCGATTTACCTGTAGAGCTCGCCGTCTCTGCGGTCACCATGGCCGAGCTCGCAGCCGGACCGCACGCAACCACCGATCCGGCAGAACGTGCCCGTCGTCAGGACCGGTTGCAACGGGCCGAGGCTATGTTCGAGCCGCTGCCGGTAGATGCGGCCGTAGCTCGTGCGTACGGACGTGTTTACGCCGCGGTCGCGTCGGCAGGCCGCAAAGCGCGCGGCCGGCGCGCGGTCGACCTGCTGATAGCGGCGACCGCTGTCGCGGCGGCGGTACCTCTCTACTCACGCAACCCGGACGATTTCGCTGGCCTGTCCGACCTCCTTGAAATCGTCTCGGTCTGATCGGCCACGGGGCCACATGTGAGACCGTCACCACGCCGGCGCGAGCCGCGACGCCGGCACGTACGACAATGGACAGGCTGCCGGGCGCTGCGCGGGCGATACACGATATCCCGATCCCGTTGAACGACCGCGTCCTCGAGTACGTGAAGCGCTTTCAAACGGAGCTGCGACGCACGATCGAGGAAGGGCTCGCGCGAGGCGAGCAATACCTGCCGATGATTCAGCGCGTGCTCCGGGCAGAAGGCCTTCCGCTCGACCTCGCCTACATGCCGCTCATCGAAAGCGTGTTCAAGCCGGCCGCAGTGTCCCGCCGGTTGGACCCGGTCTCCGGGGAGGTGCAAGTACTCCCGCTCGTTGACGCTGACGGACGTCAGCTCAATCGCCAAGTGTTTGGTGGTGCCTTTACCTATAGCAACGGTGACCTTGGCTTCTATGCACAGTACAGCGGGACCATCTATCGGGTGGTGCTGCCGGCCGCCGGCGCCGACGCGGCGGTGGTGGTGTCGTCGCAGAGCAGCGGGCTCCGTGCGCCGAACGGCGACGCGACGGCATGCCTGTCGTCTGTCGGGCCAGTGGACTAGGTCCGGCGACAGGTTCACGGACGCGATCACGCTCGCGAACGAATGTGCGCGCGTGGTACGCGCGACAGCACGAGATCGGGAGTCGCGTGTTGCTGCCCTCCAGGTGGGGCGGCCAAACGGCGGCTCCCGATGCTCGCGCTGAGACAGGCGCGGACCTCAGACCTCGTTTGAAACGTCCTCGTCGCCGGCCGCCTACATTGAACAACTCGGCCGCCTGGACCGCCTGTTCTTCGACCAGGGGGAGGCCCACAGCGAAAATCTGCCTGCAGGATCCGCGATGTCATCCCGGGTGGCCCATGAGCGGCTGAAAAGACCTTCCGGTCAGACGCTAACGTCCAGGTTATTTTACGTTAAGCCTAATATAGCTTATTATAATGGACGTTATTTGGTGGCGTTGACATGCGGTATTCGAACCTGCCGATCCCGGTCGTCCGAGCACTCCGAACGCTCGGCCACGACATCCGCGACGCCCGCCGGCGTCGACGCATTCCCGTCGCCGTGATGGCCGAGCGAGCGTCGATCAGTCGCACGACTCTGAGCAAAGTCGAGAAGGGTGATCCTGGGGTCTCCCTCGGCAGCTACGCCACCGCACTCTTCGTACTGGGTCTCGTCCAGCGCCTCGAGCATCTGGCCGACCCCGGGCAGGACGAGCTCGGCCTTGCGCTCGAGGAGGAGCATCTGCCACGCCGCATCCGGCGCTCGCGCAAGCCCCCGACAGCATCCGGCGGACCGAACAGTGCGTGATGGAGACACCAGTCCTCGTCTATGTCGACCTCGGCGGCGTGCCGACACTCGCCGGCCGGTTGTGGGCGCTGATGCGCAAAGGGCGAGAGCGCACTTCTTTCGAGTACGACACGGGATGGCTCCACCATCCAGCCCGCTTCTCGCTCGAGCCGGCTCTCACGCTGGGGCCCGGCGCCTTCCACACGCCGGCTGGCACGGCGCTCTTCGGCGCCCTTGGTGATTCCGCACCCGACCGTTGGGGGCGAGCGCTCATGCGTCGCGCCGAACGACGGCGGGCCGAGCGCGCCGGCGAGACACCGCGCACCCTGCGGGAGATCGACTACCTGCTCCGGGTGGACGACGAGGCCCGGCAAGGGGCGCTCCGTCTCGCGCAGGTGGAAGGTGGGCCCTTCCTCGCCGCCCACGGCGCCACCCGCATTCCGCCCTTGGTCGAGCTCCCCCGCCTGCTCGCGGCCACCGAGCACGTCATCGCCGATGCCGACAGCGAGGAAGATCTTCGCTTGCTTCTGGCCCCCGGATCGTCGCTTGGCGGCGCGCGGCCCAAGGCGTCGATCCGTGACCGCGACGGCCACCTGGCGATCGCGAAGTTTCCTCACAGGGATGACGAGATCGATACGGTTCGCTGGGAGGCCACCGCACTTGCGCTCGCAGAGAAGGCGGGCCTCCACGTCCCGGCGTGGCGCCTCGAGCTCGTGGCTGGTCGACCAGTCCTCATCCTCCGACGCTTCGACCGCATCGAGCGGGCGCGCATTCCGTTCCTTTCAGCCATGAGCATGCTCGGCGCCAGCGATCACGAGATGCGCAGCTATCTCGAGCTCGTCGACGTGCTTCGCCGCTACGGCGCTCAGCCGCAGGAGGACATGCGCGCTCTGTGGCGGCGCATCGTCTTCAGCGTGCTGATCGCCAACACCGATGATCATCTTCGCAATCATGGCTTTCTTCATGCGGGCATCGACGGCTGGCGTTTGGCGCCTGCCTACGACCTCAATCCGGTGCCTGTCGACATCAAGCCCCGCCTCCTCACGACGGCCATCGACCTCGAGGATGGCACAGCCTCCTTGGGTCTTGCGCGGAGCGTGGCGCCGTACTTCGAGCTGGACGATCGCGAGGCGCAGAGGATTGTGCTCGAGGTCGAGCAGGCGGTGGCAACATGGCGCCAGGAGGCGCGTCGTCACGGGCTGACGGCGTCCCAGATCGATCGTATGGCATCGGCCTTCGAACCAACGGCCTGACGTCGTGTCGCCGGAGGCAGGAGGTCGATGTCAGGCAGGATCACGACGTGAGCTTCCGGGCGCGTCGCCTCGGCGTCGCGCTCGTCTATGACCTATTGGGGCCGCTCGACCACTTCACGATCGAGCCCCTGCACGTAGCGGCGGATATCGCGGCAATCACCCATCTCTTAGGAAACGTACCTGCGCGTCCAACTGGGCGCGCCGCCAGTTCTTGCGAGCCGCGGCTGCCAGCCGCGCCTCCCGACGCTCATTCGAGAGCTCGAAACTTGACACAATGAGTCAAGCTTCTCGCTCTCCAAGGTTGGAATTCCGCCATCGCTTCCCGCGCGCACCTCTTGCAGGATCTCGCGGCGGCGGACATCCGCGCGGAACCACCCTCATCGGACAAGAGTGCGACAGGAAGAGCGCGCAAGATCAGTGCCGCACTCGTGCCGGCCGGGACGAGTTGATGTTCGTGAGACATCGCCACTGTGACATCCATGCGATCCAGAGATTGAACAATTGAGCTCAGGTTGACCACCGGCAGCGCCACGCCGGCGCTGCCGCTGCCCTAGGCCAAGGCTGTTCACAAACGCGGACGCGAACGCGCTCGTCACACGGATTCAGCCGCGCGCGGCGTGCTGGCAGGCGCTTGTCGAGTAGAATAAATGCGTGAATGCCGACGATCTGAGACGTTTTGCCCGCCGTGATTGGTTGGCCGCCGCGCATCACAAGATCGAATATTGGGTGGAGCAGTACCGCCAACACGGCCCGGCGCCTGCAAGGACGGCGTCTACGGCACTACTGCTCCACATGCGCGCTGTGCAGCCGGACTATCCCTCGGCCAGCGATCGGGCCGGGGATCTCGCCAACCACCTGCAACTTCGCGATCGATTGGATCGTGCGACACGTGCGCTCGCCGGTCGCTGATCTACTCGCCGACCTCTGTCGCGCGTCCAGGGGACGGCCGTCGACACGGGGCGCACCCGACACCTGCTCCAGATGCTCGAGTCGGCCCTCCGCACAGAGCGACCTCTTGCCTGCGTTCGAGCAGGCGCTCGTTCGCGCGGGCTCGAAGGGCAAGTAGAGCCGACCACCTCCAACAACAACATCGCCGTTTGGGATGCGCACCGGGTGCCAGTGGGGAGCTCGGTTGGGCGCAAACAGGAACGACGGAGTCGATCCTGAACGGCCCGCCCTCATGCGCGCTCGCACGCGAGACACGCATGTACTCGAAGAAGAGCGGTGCAGGAATTCTTCTGACTATACCGTTGTTCGAAGCGTCGACCAAGACTGACGTTCCCGCGAATCGATGACGCGATCGAGTTGCCGCAACCACTCCTCATGATCAGCATCTTCCTTCGTGTCGGCGAGCGCCTCCTGCGCACGCGTCAAACTCGGGGAAAGTACCGAATTGGTCTAAGCGGCACTCGGCGGGCCCTCGGCGAACGGATTCAATGCGGCTACTCCGGCTCACTGGGTGATCTGTCTCCCGCCCCCTCGACAACGCGGGCGTTGCGGAGCGCGAGGGATACGCCTTGCAGCGCGAGCACGATCGCCACTTTTTCCTCGAACGGGAGCTCGGCGTCCTTCCTGCGCTGTGGCGCCTTTGCCGCGAAGAGCCGCCTCAAATACTCGTCCTTCGTCAGTGGCTCATCCGAGATCGACATCGTACATCTCCTTGAACCGCTTCCATCTCTACGAGGCCGTACCGATGCAGGACGAGATAATCTCAGATGGGCGCGAGGTGGATGACGTCTGCTGCGGTCGCGGGCAGGACAGCGAACACGTCGAGGTCCTTCGTTTCGAACGGCTCAGCCCAGTAGATGAACGCCATCGCGCCGCCGATGGCGTGCTCGCCGATGAGCCCGCGCGCCTTCAGCCCGTTCAGGCATCGCACGACCGCCTCCAACGGCGCGGCAGCGGAAGCCATACGGCGCCAGTGTACCCCATGGCATCATCACCGGAGAGGAGGAGCGCGCAAGATCAATGCCGCGCTCGTGCCGGCACGAGTTGATGTCAGCGAAACATCGCCACTGGGACATCCATGCGATCCAGAGATTGAACGATTGAGCGCAGGTTACCGCCAGTCATCGTGACCCTCGACGTCTGGGCTCAACCCGGGCGACAACGGCTGAGCGTCAAGGAGGCCAGGCACCGAAGCGCGGAGGCAGCTCGCCGAGTGCCCGGATGGCCTCCCCCCGGCAGGATCAGGGACACGACGCAGACGCTTCGCACGCCCTGCCGGGGCACCGTCGTATAGGCAATCCTACCTAGACGAAATAGGCAATCCTACCTACAGGAATACGGTACTTTCCTCCATTCCCTCGTCACAGGAGCCCTTCCATACTGGCGTCGGCCAGTCGTACGCGCCACCTACTGGCGCCAGTTCGTCGCGAGGCCAAGGAAGGCGATGCTCATGGCTCTCCGACGGCGTTCTACGTTTCGCCCCGGCGCCGGGGTCCTGCCCAAGGGCCTGGCCAGCCGCCGCCCGGTCTGCATCTCACGCCGGAATGGGAGGAAGAACATGGTTGAGAGAGCGAACGGAATCGAATTCGGTCGTCGCGGCGTCTCCCGCCGCCGCTCGTTGTGCGGGGCGCTGCGGATCCTCGCTGCGCTGCTCATAGTGGCGGCGCCGTGGGTGGACGCAACCCCCGCCCTCGCACAGGAGTCGCCAACGCACATCTACTGGGCGAACGCCGACGCGGAGACAATCGGCCGTGCGAATCTCGACGGCACCGAACCAGATCAAGACTTCATCATCGGTGCGAGCCGCCCCGACGGCGTGGCGGTCGATGCCGACCACATCTACTGGGCGAACTTCGCCGCCGACACGATCGGTCGCGCGAACCTCGACGGCAGCGACCCGGACCAGAGCTTCATCACCGGCGCAGCAAGCCCCGTCGGCGTGGCGGTCGACGCCGATTACGTCTACTGGGGGAACTGGAGCGGCGACACGATCGGCCGCGCGAACCTCGACGGCAGCGACCCAGACCAGGGCTTCATCACTGGCGCGAGAACCCCGAGCGGCGTGGCGGTCGACGGCGAGCACATCTACTGGGCGAACTATGCTGGCGACACGATCGGCCGCGCGAACCTCGACGGCAGCGACCCGAATCAGAGCTTCATCATCGGCGCGCAGGTCCCCGACGGCGTGGCGGTCGACGCCGACCACATCTACTGGACGAACTTCGTCGCCGACACGATCGGTCGCGCGAACCTCGACGGCAGCGACCCGGACCAGAGCTTCATCACCGGCGCAGCAAGCCCCGTCGGCGTGGCGGTCGACGCCGATTACGTCTACTGGGGGAACTTGGGCGGCAGCACGATCGGGCGCGCAAACCTCGACGGCAGCGACCCGAACCAGAGCTTCATCACCGGCGCGAGCGGCGCCAAGGGCGTCGCGGTCGGTCCCGGCGCCGACCCGCCGTCCCCCGAGGCCGGCATCGCTCCGGAGGTGATCGAGTTCGGCGCGGTGATCACAGGCGAGGCCTCCGGCACCGAGATGGTGACCGTGACCAACGTCGGCGGCGGCACGCTGACGGTCGATGCGGCAGCGCTCGCAGGCGACCATCCCGGCCAGTTCACGATCGCCGGCGACGGCTGCGAGGGCGCCCAGCTCGGCGCCAGCGAGACCTGCGACATCGATCTGGAGTTCACGCCAGCGTCCGCGGGCGGTAAGACGGCCACCCTCGAGGTCCCCCACAACGGCCCCGAAAGTCCAGCAACGGTCGCGCTGTCGGGCGAGGGCACCCTCCCGCCCACGTGGACCATCAGCGGCACGATCCAAGACGCCAGCGGCGCGCCGCTCCCCGACGTCCCGGTGGGCTTGACCGGCACGTCCGACGCCGGGACAACGACCACTGCTCAGGGCACCTATACGTTCGCTAACCTGGCCGAGGGCGGCAGCTACACCGTGATGCCGAGCCTCGACGGCTACACCTTCACACCAGCCTCGCAGGAGTTCGGGGAGCTCACCGGAGACGCCACGGCGGATTTCACCGCCGCGGCCGTGGAGGTCAGCATCACCGGGACGGTCGTCGATGAGGACGACCAACCGCTCGAGGGGGTCACCGTCACGTTGAGTGGCAACGGCCACGATGAGGTGACGACCGCGGCAGACGGCGCGTTCGCGTTTGAGGGGCTCACGTGGGGTGACTCCTACACGGTCACGCCGACCCATCCCGACTACGATGTGCAGCCCCCTTCGCAGACCTTCGATCCGCTCGAGACCGATCAGGAGATCACCTTCACCGCCACGCGGCTGACTGCCGTCTACACCCGCTACTTTGGCGAAGGCGCGATCGGGGAGTTCTTCGACACGACCTTTGCGCTCTTCAATCCCACGGACGAGGAGGCCTCCGCGACCCTGACGTTTGCCGGCGAGACCGGTCAGGCCGTCCACCACCCCGTGACCATTCCCGCAGGTCAGCAGGTCATCGTCAATCCCGAAACGCTCCTCCCGGAGGAGTGGGTCGGCTTTGCCACCGCTATCGAGGCGGACCAGACGCTGGTCACGTCACGCACGATGGCGTGGGACGAGCGGCACTACGGCCGCCACGAAAGCGCCGGCGTCGCCACCCCACAGACCGAGTGGTGGTTCACCGAAGGCGCCACCGGCACCTTCCAACTCTTCTACCTCCTCTACAACCCGGGCGACGACGCGGCGCAGGTGACGGCCACCTACTACCGTGGCGCAGAGCAGGCCGCCGTGACGCGCACCTATACGGTCGGCCCCCACACACGCCGCACCGTGTTCGTCAACGTCGGCGCCGATGGCGTCACGCCCGATCCGGAGCTCGGCGCCACGGAGGTCAGCGCGCACATCGTCGCCACCAACGGCGTCCCGATTGTCGCCGAGCGCGCGCTGTATCTGACCACCAACGCCGCGCAGCCGCTGACGGCGGGTACCATCGCCCCGGGCGTCACCGCACCGGCGACCTCCTGGCACTTCGCCGAGGGCGCCACCGACTTCTTCGACCTCTTCCTCCTGCTCGCCAATCCGAGCACGGAACGGGTCGACGCCACGGTGCGCTATCTCCTGCCAACCGGGGAGCCGATCGAGCGCACGTATCCCCTCGAGCCGGAAAGCCGCGGCACCGTCTGGGTGGACGCCGAAGATGCGGCGCTCGCCGAGACGCAGGTGGCCATCACGGTGCAGAGCGATACGCCGATCCTCGCCGAGCGCGCCATGTGGTGGGGCGCCACGGGCGCGTGGGACGGCGGCCATGTCAGCACCGGTGCCACGCGCCCCGCCACGCGCTGGGGCCTCGCGGGGCTCACGCTCGGCGGTCCAGACACCGCCGAGGCGTACGTGCTCATCGCGAATCCCAATGCGGTCGACGCGGAGGCGACGCTCACGCTCGTCACGCCCGACGGCACGCGCGAGCCGGTGGTCGTGCCGCTCGGCCCCTGGAGCCGCACCACGCTCCGCCTCGTCGAGCTGTTCCCGGACGCGGGCGCCGCGCCGGTGGCGGTGCACGTCGAGAGCACCGGCGGCGAGAACCCTGTGCCGCTGGTCGTTGAAGGCGCGGCCTACGCCTCGCCGGACGACCAGCCGCTCACCACCGGCAGCGCCACGCCAGCGCTGCCGCTGCCGGAATGAGGCGGAACGATGTGACCAACGGCGCTGTCCGCTGGTCAACGAAAACGGGGCCGCCTGCCGCACATATCCAGGCGTCCCCGTGCGAGACGGGCCGGAACGATCTCCCCAGCGCCGGCCCGTCTCATCCCGATGGTTCGTGATCGCGCCCCCCAATGACATGCCTTCCGTGTTGCTCATCGACGACAGCGAACAGATGCGACGTATGATCCGACGCGTCATTGCCGACCTCGCGGATCCGATCTCCGAATGTGAGGATGGCGCCGAGGCGCTGGCCGCGTACGCCCGGCATCGACCGGACTGGGTTTTGATGGACATCGCAATGCCGAAGATGGACGGCCTCACCGCCACCCGGCGAATCCTCGAGCTGTTCCCCGAGGCACGCGTGCTCATCGTGACCCAGTACGACGACGACAGGCTGCGCGACGCCGCCCGGCAAGCGGGTGCACAGGGATACGTCTTGAAAGAGAATCTCTTGGAGCTTCGCGCCCGCCTGCAGGCGTAGGCACCGGGCGCGGACGCGCGGTGGACAGACTCCTAACCATGAGTATAGTTATGGCTAGCCGGTAGCAGCCGGTTCGCGGCGAACTCGTATGCGCCTCCCCCACCCGTACGGGACCTGGCTCGAGCCTGTCCACCTCGGCAGGACTCTCTTCTGTCTCGTGGCTGCCGTCTGCCTGACGTCTCCCGCCGAGGCGCAGGCCCCCACCGATGCGCCGGAATACGGCCTCGACGTCTGGACCACCGACGACGGCCTGCCGCAGAACATCGTGCGCGCAATCCATCAGGCACGCGATGGGTATCTGTGGCTGACGACGTTGGATGGTCTCGTCCGCTTCGACGGCGTGCGGTTCACGGTCTTCGGCCGCGCCACGTCACCCGGCATCGCGAGCAACCGCTTCACGCCGATCTACGAGAGCGCCGACGGCGCGCTCTGGATCGGATCGGAAACCTCTGGCGTCACGCGTTATCGCGACGGCGTGTTCACCACCTACGGCGTGGACGAGGGTTTGCGCCACACCAACGTCAGCGGAATCACGGGCGACGAGAAGGGCAACGTCTGGGTCCTGGCCGGCAACCACATCGTGCAGTGGCAGGACGGACACTTCGGCGCAGCGAAGCTCGGCCTGCCCGCGAGTGCGATGCGCCGTTCTGCCTGGAGCAGCGAGATTTTCTGGGGTGTCCATGGCCGAACGCTCTACCACTTCAGTCGCGGGCGGTTGAGCAGGTGGACGCTTCCCGAAGGCGTGCGTCTGTCGCGCGTAGGAGAGGATCAATCGGGGAGGCTGTGGGTCACCACGGTGGAGGGGACGGTCGCCACGCTCACGCGCCAGACTCGGCAGGACCCATCGGCGCCCGACGGGATGCAGGACACGTGGCGCGAAGTCGAAGACGAGGCCCAGAGGTATAGCACGCACCGCGACCGGCACGGCACCGCCTGGCGTGTGGCATTGACGACCGAATTGGGTCGGACGCTGATCGTGCCGTCCGCCGGACAGCGACAAGAGCTACAGTTCACGACGATCCACGAAGACCGCGAAGGGAACCTCTGGCTCGGCACCGATGGGCGTGGGCTCTATCGTGTCCGTGAGCAGACGGTCAGGGTGTACTCGGAGGAACACGGGTTGATCGGCCCGAATGTGTATCCCGTGTTCCAGGATCACAACGGCGCCGTGTGGATAGGTGCGCGCAGCGCCGGCCTGACTCGGCTGAGCCAAGGGCGCTTCACGAGCTTCACGGCCGCCGACGGTCTGCCCTCCCCCACGGTGACGGCGCTCGCCGAGGATCACGAAGGGATCCTGTGGTTGGCGGCGCTTGGCGCGACGAACGGCGGCCTCACACGCTTCGAGGACGGCCGGTTCACCCCCGTCCCGGATCAGATGGTGCCCAACAACACAGCAGTGGCGGTCATACATCATGACCGGACGGGCGCGGTGTGGCTTGGCACGCCGGCCGGCCTGTTTCGATACCAGGACGGCCAGTCGACTCGGTACACGACGAAGGACGGGCTCGCGGGCGACGACGTCAAAGTGATCATCGATGACCGGGCGGGTGGCCTGTGGGTGGGCGCATATGGCGGTCTCACGCATGTCCGCGACGGTAGGCTCACGAGCTGGACGGAAGACCAGGGCCTGCCGGGCAACAGCGTGCGCTCGCTCTACCTCGATCCGCAGGGCGTGCTCTGGATTGGCACGTACGACGGCGGTCTCGGCCGCTTGGAGGATGGCCGTACTACGACCTACACCGTCCGCGACGGGCTGTTCAACAATGGCGTGTTTCAGATTCTCGATGACTGGCACGGTCACTTGTGGATGAGCTGTAACCGCGGTTTGTACCGCGTCAGCAAAGCGGATCTCAATCGCTTCGCCGCCGGAGAGCGCACGACCATCAACGCCCTCTCGCTGGGCAAGAGTGACGGTCTCCTGAACCCGGAAGCCAACGGCGGCAACTGGCCTGCCGGCATCAGGGCGCGTGACGGGCGGCTCTGGTTCCCCACCCAAGACGGCATCGCAGTGATTGATCCGGCCACGATCGAGGCGAGCGATGTCAAGGTGCCGGCGGTCGTCGAGTCCGTCCTCGTCGATCGCACGTCCGTGGCGTTCGACAACGGCGTGCGCCTGGCGTCGCGCCAGAACACGTTCGAGATCCGATACACCGGTCTCAGCTTCGAGAATTCACGATGGCTTCGCTTCCGCTATCGTCTGAACGGATTGGACGAGGACTGGGTGGAGGCCGGCAGGCGGCGCACGGCGTACTACTCGCACGTCCCGCCGGGCAATTACACCTTCACGGTCCTCGCAGCCAACAGTGACGGCGTGTGGCACACGCATGGTGACAGCCTCTCCATCGTCGTCGTCCCCCGCTTCTACCAGACGCGTTGGTTCTGGTGGCTCGTGGCGCTTGCAGGCGTCGGCGTGGCCACGGCCGCTTACCGCCGCCGGGTCGAAGGGCTCAAGCGCGCGCGCGCGACGCAGCAAGCCTTCGCGCAGCAGTTGATCGATTCGCAGGAGCGCGAGCGGGGGCGCATCGCTGCCGAGCTGCACGACAGCCTGGGTCAGCAGCTCCTGATCATCAAGAACCGCGCGCTGCTCGGTACGATGGCGGAGCCACAGGCCAACGACGTGAAGGAGCAGTTCGACGAAATCTCGACGACTGCCACGCAGTCGCTCGACGAGATTCGCCAGATCGCACGCGATTTACGACCGTACCATCTGGACCGGCTCGGCCTGACCAGCTCCATCGAGGACATGGTCGAGCGGATCTCCACCTCGTCCGAGATTCACGTCTCGAGCCGTATCGCGCAGATCGACGGCGCCATTCCCAAGGAGCACGAGATCAACCTGTATCGCGTCGTGCAGGAGGCGCTGACCAATGTCGTCAAGCATGCTCAGGCGCCGCACGCCTGGGTAGAGGTCACACGTGAGGCGCAGGCCGTCGTCGTTACCATCCGGGACGATGGAAAAGGGTTCGACAAGGGAGCGGCGCACACATCGC
Source organism: Luteitalea sp. (assembly GCA_009377605.1). Lineage (NCBI taxonomy): Bacteria > Pseudomonadati > Acidobacteriota > Vicinamibacteria > Vicinamibacterales > Vicinamibacteraceae > Luteitalea > Luteitalea sp. Next base: position 146,053 of record WHTT01000001.1, on the reverse strand, counting down.
CGTCGTCCAGCGCTGGCCTCGGTCTGGCGGGGATCGCTCAGCGCGTACAGATGTTGGGAGGGCGGCACACGATCATCTCGACGCCGGGCGGGGGCACGACGATTCAGGTCGTCGTAGCCGCCGTCGACCATCGGATCAACGAGCAGGAGCTGCGGCGTGACGAAATCGGTCATCAGAATCACCATCGCAGACGACCACCCGATCTTTCGGCAGGGACTGCGCCAGATCATCGAGAGTGATCCAATGCTCGAGGTCGTGGCCGAAGCTGGGGACGGGCATGCGGCGATCGAGCGCATCGAGGCGCTCGCCCCCGACGTCGCGATCCTCGACGTCTCGATGCCGGGTCGCGATGGGTTGGAGGTGACGCGGGCCGTCCGCGACCGGCGGCTGCCGACGGCCGTGATCTGCCTGACGATGCACAAGGATGCGCGCTTCGTGAATGCCGCGCTGGACGCCGGTGTGAAGGGCTACGTCTTGAAGGACAGCGCGGCGGCTGAAATCGTGCAATGCACCAAGGCGGTGCACGCCGGCCAAAGCTACATCAGTCCGGTCTTGTCGACGTATTTGATCACGCGCCGGCAGCGCGCCGAGGCGCTCGCCAGCCGGACGCCAGGCATCGAGGATCTCACGGCAACCGAGCGGAAAGTGCTGGGGCTCATTGCGGAGCTCAAGACCACCAAGCAGATCGCCAGCGTCTTGTGCGTGAGCCCGCGAACCGTCGATCACCACCGCGCGAACATCGCCGCGAAGCTGGAGCTCCACGGCAGCCATGCCCTGACGCGCTTCGCGATCGAGCACCGGGCCGCACTCCACGACGGGTAGCCAACTAGTGGCCTGCCCTTCAGATCCCGCGAGCTCGGACGCGGTGTCTACCGCCTCGATCGCGGGAAGTCGATAGCATACAATACATAATATTGATATCATTTCGGATATGGACCGGCTCGTTTACCGCGCTCGTCGGAAAGCTGGCCTATCGCAACGTGAGCTCGGCCGGCGGGTTGGAATGCCGCAGTCCGCCGTCGCGCGGGTGGAGTCGGGTCGCACGCGGCCACGGGTCGACACGTTGATGCGCCTCCTCGCGGAGTGCGGATACGGGTTGGCGCTTCAGCCGACGCTCGGCGACGGTGTCGAGCGGACGGCCATTCGCCGTCTACTGGCGCTCACGCCCGCAGAACGCATCGCCCGGGCCACGCAAGAGGGCCGCAATTTGCACCGGCTGCTGGCCGCGAGACGTTGACAATGAGCTCGGCGCCGTTCGATCCGCTTCGCGTGCTCCAGGTGCTCCAGGAGCATCACGTGCGATTCGTGATGATTGGTGGCCTCGCAGCACGAGTGTGGGGCTCTCCAACCGTCACCAATGACCTCGATATTTGCTACGCGCGAGATGCGTCGAACCTCTCGGCGCTGGCGCGGGCACTCAAAGTCCTCGGCGCGCGATTACGCGGCGTCGATGCACCGGTCCCCTTCCTGCTGGACGGCGCGACCCTCCGCGCGGGGGATCACTTCACGTTCGAGACAGATGCCGGCGATCTCGACATCATCGGTGTTCCTGCCGGAACGCGCGGCTACGACGAGCTTGTTCGCACCGCCGAAACACTGGATTTGGGCGGCTTACAGGTGGCGGTGACTTCGCTCGATGACCTCATTGAGATGAAACGAGCGGCCGGACGTCCGAAGGATCGAATCGAGCTCGAGGTGCTCGGGGCCGTGCGCGAGGAGCGCCGCCGACTCGAGGAGACGTGACTGCCGTCGACGAACTACTACATATTCGTGCGGGTGACACGCGCGTTCAAGACGAGCTACTGTCTGTCGTGGGACACGCATGTCGATGCCGAAACCCTCTCTCGAAACTATTCAGGTGGCAATTGTGGAAGACGACGACCGCACGCGTGAAGGCATTGCGGCGCTCATCCATGGCACGCCAGGCTTCGGCGTGGTCGGGCGATATCGCACCATGGAAACCGCGGTCCGGCGCGTGGAGCTCGACCGGCCGAGAATCGTCCTCGCCGACATTGGCTTACCCGGCATGTCAGGTGTGGAGGGCGTTGCGCGACTGAAGGCACGCATTCCGGACTTGCTCGTCGTGATGCTCACCGTCTATGCCGACAACGAGCACGTGTTCGAGGCCATCTGCAACGGCGCGTGTGGCTACTTGCTGAAGGACACGCCGCCGTCGCGGCTCGTCGACGCGCTGCGCGAGGTCGATCGCGGCGGTGCACCGATGTCCCCTGAGATTGCGCGGAAGGTGCTGACGATGTTCCATCGTGTGGCGCCGCTGCCGGAGGGCGACACGGCGCTCACGCCGCGCGAGATGCAGGTGCTCAAGCTGCTCGCTGAGGGACATAGCTACAAGAGCGCCGCGGCCGAGCTCGTTCTCAGCATCGAGACCATTCGTTTCCACATCATCCACGTCTATCGCAAGCTGCACGTCCACTCGAAGTCCGAGGCCGTTGCCCTCGCGCTCAGGCGCGGCCTGGTCCGCTAGGCCACGCTGCCCTGCGCCTTTGTGGAGTCGTTCAAGCGTGCCGGAAGACCTATTGCTATGCAATATGTGATGTGATACGCATCGCCGTCACCACTGGAACCTGGTCGCGGCCACGCCCGCGGCGAGCTCGCGCTGCAGGGCGAGGGCGGTTTCAGTCCCTAGGTATGGCACGCGCAGATCCGACCCCATCGCCCCGCCGGCCGCCGTGTCGACGATCAAGCGCGCCATGCCATACCTGCGATCGAAGGGAGACGAGGAGACGGCCAGTGTTTGCACGCGGTCGACCCACGTGATGTGGATCGTCTTCCAGAGCCACCCCCTGCGCAGCAGGATGCACGGGGCCGCAACCGCGTACCCCAGGCGCCGCGCCTGCACGGTCGCCACGGCGAGCAGCACCGGCGCCGCAAGCGCGGTCGGAACGAGCGCCCACGGCTGCCGGACGCTGCTCCACAGCAACAGCCCGCCGAGGATTGTCAGGAGCAACGTCTTCCGGCGCATGCGGCGCGCGGCGCGTGGATGCACTGGCTGCCACCGCACCTCGTCCAGCGCGATCGGCAGGCCGGCGTCTGCGAGGAGCCGCGCTACGAAGGCTCGCGGCACGAGCGGTGCGAGCCAGACGGGTTGTCGCTTGCCCGGCTCCCCGCTGCTCCCCACCGTATCCAGCTCCACTTCTGCCCGCCGTGCCAGACGATGCAATGGTTTCTCACGCACCTTGATCTGCTGTATCCGATGCAGCGGAATCATCGTCGAGGCGCGTGTCAGCAGCCCGTGCGTCACGGTGAGGCTCGCTCCAACGCGCTCCACGCAGAAGCCACGCAGCGTCACCACGGCCCAGACGACGGAAAACAGCTTCAGCACAACGAGCGCCCCGATGACAATCGCGATCAACACGAGTGGAACATCCAGCAAGGCCGATCCCTGCAGCCGACCCCAGCCTTCGCGCGCGAACTGGAGCGGTGCCGTCCAGAATCCCGGGTGCCAGAAGCGCTCGCCTTCATAGGAGGAGAAGGCCTCCCACACGATGCCGGCGAGCGCGGCGACGACGACGAACCCGCGGTTGTCCAGCATGCCGTAACTGATCGCGTCGCGGAGCGAGAACGTCAGGATGACCTGACGCCGCGCCGTTGCCCCCGATTCAGTCATGTCGGCAGCGCCGCCGATCGCCCCGCGGTTGGAGGCCCGCCCTGCATCGGCTGGCGACAGCGCCTGCGAACGCGCGGCGACATGTGCGCGTAGCTCGGCGAACGCGTCGCGCGACAGTACCCGCAGCGTCGCTTCAGGCGTGGTACCACCCGCCGTCTCGACGGCAACTTCGACGACGCGCAGCAGCCGATGCAACGGGGTCTCGACCACCCGCAGGTTGTGGATGCGGGCGTACGGAATGTGCCGCTCGCTGCGATGAATCACGAGAGAGCGGCGAACGATGAGATCAGTGTCGCCCAGGCGGTACCGTAGGGACAGTTGCAGGATAACGGCGAAGAAGAGAAAGAAGACCGCCAATGGGAGCCATCCGAGATCCCAGGTCGACCAGCGCGCCGCCGCCACTATCGCCAGGAGAGGCACGGCTAGCCGTTGCGCCTGCATCCACAGCGTGAAGATCCAGGAGAACGGATGCAGAGCGCGCTCGGTGGACACCGGCACGGGAGGATCGAGGCGGCCGGTCGTCATCGTTCAGCGCCGCCCGGGTCACCCGGTCGCGGGACGACGTCGTCTACGCGCTGGAGCAGGTACTGGCGGATCGCCATCGCTGGCCGGAACGCCACACCGCTCAGCCCGATCTGGGCGTGCGTGGTGCCCGCCGTGTAGAGGACCAACGTGGCGAGCTCGAATACGCGCTGCAACGGACCTTGCGTCACATCGGTGTGCTGGATGCGTGACCGCGGCACGTTGATGACTTGCCGCCACACCACGCCGCGCCGGATCTCGCACCCGCCCGGCGTCACGGTGTAGGACGTGTGCGCGTACGCGAGGTAGGCCCACCGCCGGCCCCACCACCAGAGCGCGCCGACGATGGCGAGCGTGCCGGCGATTGCGATGAGCCGCCAGCCGCGCGGCGTGGCGAATGCCGCGGTGATGGTGCCCCCCAGGGCTAGCACGCCGGTCGTGATCCAGTTCGCGATGTGGTCAACCTGGATGACGCGTGCGTCGAGCTTCTGCGGCTCGCCTTCAGGAAAGCCCAGGCTGCGGGCGGCATCCGCATGCGGCGCCGGCTCCGTGCTGGCCTGCTGCGGGACAGGCGCCGCAACAGGATGCGCCGCTGGAGTCTCGACTGCTGGAGTCTCGACTGGACGCTCGTCCGGTACGGCAGATCTCGTAGTTGGATCGGTCACAAGCAAGCCGGCGAAAGGAGCTCACGCCCATCATACACGGCGCTCCCTCGCCGACCGACAGTGCTCACGCCCTGCGTTCGAGATCGCGGAACTGTCGCCGCAAGTCGTACTCGCTCGACGTCACGGCCTGCTCCATGTCCGCGATCCGCGCGTCGAGCGCACGAAAGCGGTGCTTCATGGCGGAGACCGTTGCGGTCGGGCGCGCCGAAAACGTTCGCCAGAAGCGTTCGTCCTCCGTTGACTCATACACCGGATCGTCGGCGCGCGCCGGCTTCATCACAATCGCCAGGACGCCGTACGCGATGAGTGGAAACGGAAAGAAGAAGATCGTCGCCAGAATCCAGGCGCAGCGGAGGATGTTGACGTTCCAGTCGAAGTAATCGGCAAGCCCGGCCGAGACCCCGGCGATCTTCCCACGCTGCGTGTCGCGGCGAAGCCGGTGACGGTTCGGACCCGGTCCCGGCTCGCCCGCGTGATAGGCGTAGCCCTCGCGGCCGCGATGATAGTGGTGATGATGATGGTGATGGTGGCGATCAGGCATGCGACTGCTCCTTGTAGTCCTCACGCCAGGTCGGAGCTTCCTTGTCCAGAATCTTCTCGAGGGCGTCGACCCGCCGCTCGAGCCGCTGCGCCGTTTTCCACAGATCGTCGACGAGACGCTCATCGTCGGCCGAAAACGACCTGGTCTTCCGCCACTCAATCACGTACTTCAGCACAATCGCCGGAAACGCGAGAAACACTATCCCGACGATCGCAACGATAAAGACGTCGTGCATCAGGTCGCCCCCTGCTTGGTCTCGGGCCCGTTACGGATTGTCTGCACGCGAGGCGACACGCTTCTTCAGCGCTTCGAACTCTTCATTCACCTCGTCTTCGGCAGCCAGCTCTTTGAACTCCTCTTCCAGCGATTTCGGCCGGCCGAGCACGTAGCTTTCTGCTTCGGCCTCGAGCTCGTCGATCCGGCGCTCGTAGCGCTCATAGCGCGCCATAGCCTCGTCTATGCGTCCGTCGTAGACGTGCCGGCTCACTCGCACGCTGTCGAACGCGGCGCCGCGGCGAAGTTCGAGCGACCGTTGCTTGGCCTTCGCCTCCTTCAGCTTCGCCTGCAGCTTCTCGAGATCCTCGTTGGCTTTGACGAGGCTCTTGTCGATCGCCTGGAATTCCTTGTCGAACAGCTCCACCATTTCCTGCGCCTTGCGCTTGGCCGCAATGGCGCCCTTGGCGAGATCGTCGCGGCCCCTGGCAATTGCGAGCTCGGCCTTCGCTTCCCACTCGGCCCCGCGAGCGGCGAACTCGGCCTTCCTGCGCTCCACCTCCTTCTTGTCGGCGATGGCACGCGCCGCCCGGCTTCGCACCTCGACGAGCGTGTCCTCCATCTCCTGAATAATGAGACGCACGATCTTTGCTGGATCCTCGGCCTTGTCGAGCATCGCGTTGAGGTTGGAGTTGATGATGTCGCCTAGTCTGGAGAAAACGCGCATGGTTCGGTCTCCCTAGAAGATAATCCCGCCCAGGACGAACCCAATCAGGAACGCCCCCCACGCGAAGCCCTCGCGGCTGCGGCACGCGCGGCGGAAACGGCTCTCCCAATTACGCTCACTGTCGTCGTAGTGGTAACGGTAGTAGCTCATGTCATGCTCCCGGCTTTTTCGCCTACTGGATCGTTGCCGAGCTCATCTCTTGCGAGAGTCGTTCCAGTCTGGAGCCGTCCTCATAACGCGTTGATTCTAGATACGTTTGTCTCATCGCCTGGTTCCACGCCGCCTCTACACAGGCATCCTACGCCTTTTTTTGGGTGACTTTCACCGACGGAAATTGGTATGGTTGGCCTTCTATGGAGCGCGAGCGCACACTGCCGGAGCTGATCGGTCAGGACCCGGCATTTCTCGATGCGCTCACCCATGCGTCTACGGCGGCGGGTCTCAACCGTCCGCTTCTCATTGCCGGCGAGCGCGGGTCGGGCAAAGAGCTCTTGGCGGAGCGGATCCACTTCCTCTCGCCGCGCTGGGACGGCCCACTGGTCAAGGTCAACTGCGCCGCCTTGAGCGACGATCTCCTCGACAGCGAGCTCTTCGGTCACGAGGCGGGCGCGTTCACCGGCGCCCAGCGCCGCCATCAGGGGCGGTTCGAGCGGGCTGAAGGCGGCACGCTGTTTCTGGACGAGATCGCCTCGGCCAGCGTGCGCGTGCAGGAAAAGCTCCTGCGTGCGATCGAATACGGCGAGTACGAGCGCGTCGGCGGCGAGACGACGGTCACCGCGGACGTGCGCGTCGTGGCTGCCACGAACGTCGACCTGCCGGCCCGCGCCGCGACGGGGCGCTTCCGCGCCGACCTGCTGGACCGGCTCGCTTTCGACGTGATCGTCGCGCCTCCCCTGCGCGCCCGCCGAGCAGACATTCCGCTCCTCGCTGAGCACTTCGCCGCGACTCTCGCGCAAGAGCTCGCCGAAGAGAGTCCCGACGTGCGGTTCGAAGGCTTCACGCCCGCCGCGATCGCGACGCTTTGCGCCTACGACTGGCCCGGCAACGTCCGTGAGCTGAAGAACGCCGCAGAGCGCTCGTTCTATCGCTGGATCTCCGCCGACCGCACTGGTCCCGTCAACCGGGTCGTCATTGACGCTTTCGACACGGTGTATCGTCCGGCGGCCGCCGTCGACGCCGCCGGCCCATCGCCCGCAGCGACACTCGAGCCACGGCCGCCGCTGTCGAGCGCGCCAGGCGGTCCCTTCGATCTCCGCGCGTATCTCGATCAGGCCGAACGGGAGTGGGTCCGTCGCGCGCTCTCGGCCAACGGTGGGAGTCAGAAGCGCGCCGCGCGGTACCTTGCGCTCACCTACGACCAGATTCGCGGGCTCGTCCGCAAACATGGTCTTCAATCAGCAGGACGAGTCCCACGGCGATCTGCCGTCTCCGCATGATCAGAGCCATTTCGGCCCATCTTGGCCCCCGGGGGGATCGCCGATTGACGTGGCCAACGCGGCGGCTGCGCCTGATGCCATTGGTGTTCGCGCTCGTGGCATGTGCCGGGTGCGACTGGATGTACTACGGCACGATGCGAAAGTTCGGCCTCGAGAAGCGCGACATCCTCGTCAAACGGGTCCGCGCGGCGCGGGGCGCGCAGCAAGAGGCGAAGGAGGAGTTCCGCTCGGCGCTCGAGAAGTTCCAGACCGTCCTCGACGTCGACGGAGGGTCGCTCGAAGACAAGTACAACGAGCTCAACGATGTGCTCGAGCGGAGCGAGTCGCGCGCCCGGAGGGTGCGTGATCGCATCAAGGCGGTACGCGACGTGTCAGCGGATCTGTTCCGCGAGTGGGAGAAGGAGCTGCGACAATACTCGGACCGGACGCTGCGTGCGCAGAGCGAGCGCGAGCTGGATGAGACGCGGCGGCGAGCCGATGCGCTGATTGCAGCCATGTCGCGCGCCGAGGAGCGCATCGATCCAGTGCTCAGTCCGCTGCGCGATCGCGTCCTCTTTCTGAAGCACAACCTCAACGCGCAAGCGGTCGGGGCACTCACCAAGGAGCTCACCAGCATGCGCGGCAACGTCGACGCGCTGGTTGCCGACCTGGAGCGCGCGATTGCCGAAGCGGATCTCTTCATCGAGGCGATGGAGACGGAATAGCCCGTCCCGCCCCTGCGGAGCCGATCCGTCGTCGCCAGCACGTGGTCTTTTCTGCGGAAATCCTAAGAAAAACGCCCCCTTCGTTCCTTTGACAGAACTATTACAGTCGGCCGCCCAGCATGCTGGTAGTGTCGATAACCATGTTGGACGTACGGACCCTCTACGGCCGCAAGAACTCCGACGGCATCACCTGGACGACCGTCATCGCAATGACGGCGTTCCACATCGGTGCAGTGGCGGCGTTCTTCTTCGTCGACACAGGCGCGATCCTTGCGGCAGCGTTTCTCTGGTGGATGTCGGGCATGCTCGGCATTGGGATGGGCTATCACCGGCTCCTGACGCACCGCGGGTACAAAACCCCGAAATGGGTTGAGCACTTCCTGACGCTGTGCGGGACGCTCGCGCTGGAAGGGGGGCCCATCTTCTGGGTCGCCACGCATCGCATTCACCATCAGTATTCCGACAAGGAGGGCGACCCGCACTCACCGCGTGAGGGCACCTACTGGGCGCACATGGGCTGGATCTTCTCCGGCCAGGCCATGCATCACGACACGAAGATCCTGAGCCGCTACACGCCAGACCTCAGTAAGGACCCGGTCCACCTCTGGCTCACGAAATGGCACTGGGTGCCGCAAGTCGTCGTTGGGCTGGCGCTGCTGGCGTACGGCGGGTGGACCTATGTCCTCTGGGGCGTCTTCTTTCGCGTGGTTCTCGGCCTCCATGCCACCTGGCTGGTCAATTCAGCGACGCACAAGTGGGGCTCACGGCGTTTCAAGACACGAGACGACTCGACGAACAACTGGTGGGTAGCCCTGCTCACCTTCGGCGAAGGCTGGCACAACAATCACCACGCGCACCCGGTGTCTGCGCGCCACGGCCTCGCCTGGTACGAGATCGACCTCAACTACTACGGCATCAAGACGCTGCAAGCCCTTGGCCTGGCGTGGGATGTCAAGGTGGCCAAGGTGAGACGGGCCGCCCACGCGGACCCGCAGGAAGCGCCCGACGCCGTCAACATCACGGCGGCCGAAATCGCGGCGGCAGATTAGCGAATAGCGAAAACGGGGACAGCCCCCGTTTTTCGCTATGATCGTGATGTGCCCCGCCGCCAAGTCGCGACCGTCGTCTTCATCGCGCTCGCGGTCGTCCTCATCGCAGCGGCCGTCACGCTCAACATCGGCTGGATCATTGTCAATGGGCGGCGTGTCCTGCCGCTCGTTCTCGGCGTCCTCTCGTTTGCCCTCATCATCGCCGGCATCATTGTCTACACGGTCTTCCTCGTCCGCGAGATGCGACGAAACGAGCAGCACGACGCGTTCATCAACGCCGTCACCCACGAGCTGAAGACGCCCATCGCGTCGATTCGGCTGTATCTCGACACCCTGGGTGCGCGCGAGGTGAGCGAGGCGCAGCGCCGCGAGTTCTACCGCATCATGGTGGCCGACACCGAGCGGCTGCAGCACACGGTCGAGCAGGTGCTCAAAGCCGGCGTGGCCGGGCAGCGACCGCGGCTGCTGCATCGCGCACCGGTGGACATGGCAGCGTTGGTGGTGGACACCATCGAAACGGCTCGGCTGCGACATCACCTCCCAGCAGATGCGATCTCGCGGCTGCGAAGCGTCGCTGACGCCGACCTGCTGGTCGACGGTGACGTCGACGACCTGCGCTCGGCGCTGTCGAACTTGCTCGACAACGCCGTGAAGTACTCGCACGGCCAGGTGAAGGTGACCGTCGAGCTCTTCGCGCCAGCCGTCGATGCGCTCTGGATTCGTGTGCGGGATCGAGGCATCGGCATTCCGCGCAGTCAATTGAAGCGTATCTTCCGCCGCTTCCACCGGATCCCCATGCGTGGCTTCAAGGTCAAGGGCACCGGGCTCGGTCTCTACCTCGTTCGATCGATCGCAACGCAGCACGGAGGCCGTGTCTTCGCGCAGAGCGAGGGGGAGGGCCGCGGCGCCACCTTCACGCTGCAGCTGCCGCGGCTGCGGGCTCGCGCCGCAGAATCTCCTGCCGAGTCGATCGCCACCAGTGGACGTGTCTAGAACGGCTACCGGTCGGTGCTACCTGACATGAGCCGCATCCTAGTCGTCGAAGATGAGCCCCACATCGCGGAGGGCATCCGCTTCAACCTCGAAGCCGAGGGCCACGACGTGGACGTGGTGGGAGACGGGAGCGATGCGCTGGCGGTGCTGTTCGCCGAAGACGGCCGACACGATCTCGTCGTGCTCGACGTCATGCTACCCGGCCGCGACGGCTTCGAGATCGCCTCGGAGCTGCGACGCGCGAGCCGGTTCGTCCCCGTCCTGATGCTCACCGCACGCGGCCGACCGGAAGATGTGCTCAAGGGCTTCGAGTCGGGCGCGGACGACTATCTTCCCAAGCCGTTCGAGCTCGAGATCCTCCTGGCGCGTGTCCGTGGCTTGCTGCGTCGCGCGCGGTGGCTGCGCGAAAGCCTCAGCGCTGAGCCGCCGGCAAGGGTGGAAGAGCCACGAGCGCCAGAGGAAGAGCCCGCGACCTTGACCTTCGCCGGTAAGACGCTCGACCTGCACGCGCTCGAGCTGCGTGTCGGCGATCGCGCGTTCCACCTCACCGTGATGGAGTGCGACCTGCTTCGCTACCTCTTGAAGAACGCCGGCAAGGCCGTGTCGCGGCGCGCAATCCTCGAGGACGTGTGGGGCCTGCACGAGGATACCGACACGCGCGCGATCGACAACTTCATCGTCCGATTGCGCCGATATCTCGAGAAGAATCCGTCCGAGCCGCGACATGTGATCACGGTGCGAGGCGTCGGCTACAAGTTCATCGTGGAGCCCTAGCAGGCGCCGGGTAAGCATCCGGGCCGCCGGCGAAGTAGTTGTTGTGGAACGTTACGCGGTAGGGCGCGTCGGCCTCCCGCGTCGTCACGGCCGCCTCGGCCACCCGCTTACGGCCGCCTCGGCGAGGCGGCCCTACCTTAGAATCTGAGCAATGTCTGCGGATGTCGTTTCAGAACAGTGGCTCCCCCGCCGCCGTGACCATCGGTCAGCGCTGGCGGGCTGTCTGAGCCTCATCCTCGTCCTCGGCGGCTGCTCGGGATCGGCGTCCGAGGTGCCGCGCGGCGAGCGCGCCGTCCACGAGCCGCGGCAGGTGCGCGTGGTCCCTGCATCCGAGGCACGTCTCGTCCGCTCGATTGCCGTCACAGGGACGCTCGCGGCCGAAGAGCAGGTGACGCTGAGCATGAAGGTGACCGGGCGCCTCGATGAGCTGTTCGTCGATCTCGGCAGCAGCGTGCGGCGCGGGCAGGTGATCGCCCGCCTCGCGCCGACGGACTTCACGCTTCGGGTCTCTCAAGCGGAGGCGGCGTTGCAGCAAGGCCGCGCTCGGCTCGGCCTGCCGCCAGAGGGTGACGACGATCGTATCGACGCCGAGCAGACGTCGATCGTACGCGAGGCGCAGGCGGTGCTCGAGGAAGCGACGCTGACCAACGACCGCGCGCAAACCTTCTTCGAGGAGAACATCGGCAGCCGGGCCGACCTCGACAAGGCGGTGGCCGCCTTCCGTGTGGCGGAGAGCCGCTATCAGGACGCGCTCGAGGAGATTCGCAACCGTCAGGCGATCCTCCAACAGCGGCGGAGCGAGCTCGAGCTGGCCCGTCAGGCGCTCGTCGACGCCTCACTGACCGCGCCATTCGACGGCATGGTGCGCGAGCGCCATGTCACGGTTGGCGAATATCTCGCGGCCGGTGCCCCCGTCGCCACGATCGTTCGCATGGATCCGCTGCGCTTGCGTCTCGCGGTTCCGGAGCGAGCTGCGCCGGCGATTCGTCGCGGGCAAGCCGTTCACGTCACGGTCACCGGAGACGAGACCATCTACGACGGCCGCATCAGTCGTGTGAGTCCCGCGATCGATGAAGCCAGCCGCACGCTGATGGTGGAAGCGGCCGTGCCGAACGCGCAGGGCCGGCTTCGTCCGGGCTCGTTCGCCAACGTCGATATCGTGCTCGAGCACGAGGATACGGCCGTTGTCGTTCCCGCTTCCGCGCTCGTGACCTTTGCCGGGGTCGACAAGATCCTGGTCGTGCAAGAGGGGAAGAGCGTCGAGAAACACGTGAGCATCGGCCAGCGGGAGGACCATCGCCTCGAGATCGTGAGTGGCCTTGCCGCCGGCGAGCAAGTGATTGTCGATCCGGGCAACCTCGTCGCCGGCGAGCGCGTGCGCGTCGCCGGCACCGCCGCCGTCGCGGCGCCATAGTTCACCTCATGAAGACGCTCGCCGCCATCTGCATCCGCCGCCCCATCTTCGCGGCCATGCTCATTCTGGGCCTGGTCGTGGTCGGCAGCGCGAGCTACCTCGGGCTCGGCGTGGACCGCTTCCCCGCCGTCGATCTCCCGACGGTCATGGTTCGCACGCTGCTCCCCGGTGCCTCCCCCGAGGAGACCGAAGTCCTCGTGTCGCAGCCGATCGAGGAGGCAGTCAACACGGTCGAGGGCATCGACGAGCTCCGATCCATCTCCGGGCCAGGCACGTCGCTGGTCATTACCACCTTCAATCTGGAGCGCGACATCGAAGCCGCGGCGCAGGACGTCCGCGACCGCGTGTCGGGGGTCCTGGCGGACCTCCCCGTCGATACGCGGCCGCCGGTCGTCATGAAGCGGGACAACGACACGTCGCCCGTCCTGGAGATCGCAGTCTCTGCGAACCGGCCGCTCCGTGAGCTGACCGAGATCGCGGACAAGGTCGTCAAGCCGCAGGTCGAGCGATCGAGCGGCGTCGGCGACGTGGAGATCATCGGCGGCATGGAGCGCGCGATCAACATCTGGGTCGACGCCGATCGCTTGGCCGCGTATCAGATGCCCATCTCCACGGTGCGCGAAGCCCTGACGCGGCAGAACGCCGATCTGCCGGGAGGGAACGTCACCGGGCGCGCGCGCGAGCACACGCTGCGGACCATGGGTCGCATGGAAGACCCTCGGCGGTTCGATGACCTGGTGATCGTCACGCGGAACGGCGCGCCGATTCGCGTACGGGACATCGGCTGGTCCGAGGACGGCACGAAGGAGCAGCGATCGCTCTCGCGTCTCAACGGCGTGCCCACCGTGACCTTGCGCGTCCAGCGGCAGTCCGGCGCGAACACCGTTGCCGTCATCGAAGCCGCCAAAGCGAGCCTCGCGCGGGTCGAGGCGCAGTTGCCGGCCGACGTCGCGCTGGAGATCATCCGCGACCAGTCGCGCTACATCTACGCGGCGCTCCACGAGATCAACATTCACCTCGTGCTCGGCAGCATCCTGGCCTGCTTGGTGGTGTTCACGTTCATGCGCAACTGGCGGGCGACGCTCATCGCCGGCGTCGCCATTCCGGCGTCGGTGATCTCGACGTTCGGCATGATGGCCGCCCTCGGCTTCACGCTCAACAGCGTCACGATGCTGGCGCTCGTGCTCATGGTCGGGATCGTCATCGACGATGCCATCGTCGTGCTCGAGAACATCTTCCGGTTCGTGGAAGAAAAGCAGATGCGGCCCTTCGAGGCGGCAGCGGCGGCAACGGCGGAGATCGCCCTGCCGGTGATGGCCACGACGCTGAGCCTGGTGGTGATCTTCGTGCCGGTCTCGTTCATGTCGAGCATCTCCGGACGCTTCCTGTTCCAGTTTGGTATCACCGCCGCGGTGGCAATCCTGGTGAGCCTGCTGGTGTCGTTCACCTTGACGCCGATGATGAGCGCGCGGCTGCTGCACGTCGACGATCCCGCCGGCGACGACGAAGATGCCAAGTCCGGCGTCGAATCCGGTGCTGCCGCCAGCCCACGCCCGCCGCATGCGGGGCGGTCCGGTCATGGACTGCACGGTGGTGGGGCGCCGACCTCCCGTGGCGGCTTCTACCGCCACATCGATCGCGTGTACACGGCGCTCTTGGCCTGGTCCCTGCAGCACCGCCTCGTCATGACTGCGGTCGCGGCGACGGTTGCCCTGTCGGCCGTCCCGCTCTACTGGCTCGTCCCGCAGGAGTACGTGCCAAGCGGCGTGGACGAAGCCGAGTTCGAGGTCCGCGTGACGGCGCCCGAAGGCGCCAGCGTCGGCGCCATGAACGAGGTGATGCAGGCCTTGGAGCAGGACATCCGCGCGCTGCCCGCCGTGCGGCTCGTGCTCGGCACGGTGGGCGGCGGGTTCTTGTCCGGTGTCAACCAAGGTGAGCTGTACGTGCATCTGGCGCCGCACGAGGAACGGATCTTCACGTGGTCTCGCCTCATCGAGGGATTCGTCACATTGGATCCCATGGAGGCGTTCCGGGATAACTATGCACAGGACCGGATCATGCAGATGGCTCGCGCGCGCCTGGGTCACTACCGGGATCTGCGCGGCCAGGTTCGCAACATTCCCTCCTTCAACTTTGGCGGCGGCCCGTCCGAGGTGGACGTCGCGCTGCAAGGCCCGGAGCTCGAAGTACTCGCAAAGTACGCCGATGAGCTGCGCCTGCGTGCGCCCGAGCTGGGCATCGTCGACGCCGACACAACATTGAAGCTGGACAAGCCGGAGCTACAGGTGCAGATCGATCGCTCGCGCGCCGCCGATCTGGGCGTCGACACGGAGGACATCGCGTACGCGCTCCGGCTGATGGTGGGCGGTGACGATCGGGTGACGCGGTTCAGGGACGAGGGGATCAACGACAACTACGACGTTCAGCTCAGGTTGACCGACGGCGACCGCAACGACCCCGCGACGATCGCGCGGCTCCTCGTCCCGCGCCAGGGCGGCGGGCTGGTCCGCCTCGACAATCTCGTGCGGATCGTCGCCACAGAGGCACCGTCACGCATCGACCGCCAGGATCGCCAGCGGCAGGCCAACCTGCGGGCCAACGTGGCACCAGGCTTTGCACAAGGCGATCGACTGGAGGCGCTCTTGGAGGCGGCGGAGCAGCTCGACATGCCGCAGGGCTACACGGCGGTCGTCGCAGGACGCGGTCGCGAGCTCGAGCGCACGTTCCGCGAGTTCCTGTGGGCCTTCATGCTGTCGGTGATCTTCATGTACATGATCCTGGCGGCGCAGTTCGAGAGCCTCGTGCATCCGCTGACGATCTTGCTGTCGCTGCCGGTAGCAGTGCCGTTCGCCCTCTTCTCGCTGTGGCTCATGGGCCAGACCCTGAACCTCTACTCGGCCCTCGGGTTGCTGGTGCTGTTCGGCGTGGTCAAGAAGAACGCGATTCTGCAGATCGACCACATGAACAACTTGCGCGGCAAGGGCCTCGATCGGCTGTCGGCCATCATGGAGGCCAATCGCGATCGGCTGCGGCCAATCCTGATGACGACGCTGGCGCTGGTGGGCGGCATGCTGCCGCTGGCGCTGGGCACCGGTCCGGGCGCCGAAGAACGGCGCAGCATCGCAGTGGTCGTCATCGGTGGTCAATCGCTCGCGCTCCTCCTCACGCTGCTGCTCACGCCAGTCGTGTATTCCCTCTTCGACGACCTTGCCAGCCATCCCGCGTGGCGGCGGCTGCTCGCCCGGCGGCGGCGCAAGCCGACCACACCAAAGGCTGCGGCCGCGTAGGCGCGCCGTCAGCTCATCGGTGCTCATGCCGCCATTCGGGGTATGACACTTCTCACCCGGGACTCGCGGCGCTATCGGAGCTATTTTCCTAAGCTGCGAATCCTGGCACCGTGAGCTACATCACATCTGCCACCTTCGAGTCGTTCAACGCGGCACGGCCCGGCTGGGGGCCGCTCATCTTCGAGCACCCGGTGGACGTTCATGTCGCGGAGCGTCTCGACCAGGTCCTTCCGGTGCTCGCCGAGGCCGACCGCCCGGCGCGTCGTGGTCTGTGGGCAGTCATCATGCTGGCTTACGAGGCCGCGCCGGCGTTCGAGCCGGCCTTGACAACAACTGCGCCTGTGTCCGAGCAACCGTTCGCGTGCGTCAGCGTGTTCGCCGACGCGGCGCATCCTTCTGGAGAAAGCCGCGCGCGCCCGTATCCACATCGCCCCACCTTGCACGCGGCCGTCTCGCGCAAGTGGTTCCAGACCGCCGTCGACACGATCCACGAGCACATTCGTGCTGGCGACACGTACCAGGCGAACCTCACCTTCCCCATGAAAGGCACGTGGGCTGGCAACCCGTATGCGTTGTATCGAGCGTTGTGTCAGAGTCAGCAGGGAGGCTATTGCGCGTATATCGAGCGCGGCAACCAGGTGATCCTCAGCCTCTCACCAGAGCTCTTCTTCGAGCGCACGGGTGATGTGATCCGTACGCGTCCCATGAAGGGTACGTGTCCACGCGGGCGGTGGCTCGAAGAGGACAAGCGTCTGGCAGCGCGTCTAGCGCACTGTGAGAAGACGCAGGCCGAGAACGTCATGGTGGTCGACCTTCTGCGCAACGATCTCGGGAGGGTGGCAACACTCGGGTCGGTCCACGTCCGCGAGCTCTTCACCGTCGAGCCGTATCCGACTCTCTGGCAGATGACGTCCACGATCGAGGCCAAGCTGGGCAGAGCAGGCCCTCTGACGGCCGCCGCTGACGACGAGGGCGCGCCGAGTGTCGGTAACACGGGTCTGCTCGACATCCTGCGTGTCCTCTTTCCGTGCGGATCCATCACCGGTGCACCGAAGATCCGCACCATGCAGATCCTTCGTGACGTCGAAGTCGCGCCGCGCGGCCTCTACACAGGGACGATTGGCTACATCAAACCTGGCGGTGACTGTATCTTCAACGTCGCGATTCGCACCCTGCTGATCGATCAGCCAACGAAGTCCGCTACCCTCGGTGTCGGCGCCGGCATCACGGCCGACTCCCTCGCCGACTCGGAGTACGACGAGTGCGTCCTGAAAGCGGCGTTCACCACGACACCGCCATGGACACCGGCGACGTTGGGGAGCCTGCCTGCTTCGCGATCCCGGAACGACGAGAGCTCATTCGAGCTGTTCGAGACCTTGAGGCTCGCCGATGGACGGTTCTGGCTCTTGCAGCGTCACCTCGATCGGCTCGAAGCGTCGGCGCGGTTCCTCGGGTTCAGGTGGGACGCCAGCATCGTGCTCGACGTCGTAGATCGGGTAAGACGCGCCCACATCGAGGGCACATGGCGGGTCAAGCTCTTGCTCGGGCGCAGCGGTGACGTCCAAACGCACTGTGTCGGCTTGGACGATGCACCAGCTCGCGCCTGGCGTGTCGCCGTCGCCGACGATCCCATCGATGCCGGGGACCTCAGGCTGTTTCACAAGACGACCTGTCGTCAGATCTACGATGCCGCCGCCCGCAGCCGCCCGGAGGCAGACGACGTGCTCCTGTTGAATCGCAGCGGCCACATCACCGAGTCGACCATCGCCAACATCGTCGTCGAAAAATCCGGTGTGCTGCTGACCCCTCCTCGTGAATGTGGGCTCCTCGCCGGAACGTTCCGGGCAGAGCTGCTGGCCAATGGAACCATTCGGGAATCGCTCCTAACCCTCGAGGATCTCCGGGAATCGCCGCGAATTTGGCTGATCAATGCGGTCAGGGGCTGGACCGCTGGCGAGCTCATCCGGTAACGCAGTGAGCGGCATTCCTGTTCGGCCTCGGACGCATCGATCCCGAAGTCGAACATCCGACATCCCCAGGAGCATCGAGCAGCACGCATTCGCGGCACTTCTCGTTGGCCATGTACTTGCACGATTCGCGACCGAATCGGGACCAACAAGGAGGGAATGGGATGCCATCCAGGTTTGCTTCGATGTACTTGTTCGCGGTCTGCGCAACGGTGATTGCAGGGGCGGCCGCTTCCGAACGTCCGCAGGGGAGCACGAGCGAGATGCCGGCGGCGCCGCCGAGAGTACACAACCGCGAGGCCTCTACGGCGACCGAGGGCAACCGCGAGATCGTGCAACTGGATGAGCGCGAAGGCGATGGCGTCGCCTGGTGGCCCGATCTCGTGCTGGGCGACGGCACCATCGAGATCGACATTCGCGGCAGGGACATCATGGCGCGGAGCTTCGTCGGCGTTGCATTCCACGGCGTGGACGAGGAGACCTACGACGCCGTGTATTTCCGGCCATTCAACTTCAAGGCGCCAGACCCGGTGCGCCGCTCGCATGGCGTCCAATACATTGCGCATCGGCTCGTACGGCGCCGGCTGCAGCGACAGCAACCCGTGCACGGATCAACAGGCCACCGTCCATGTGGCGCGGTGAGCGATGCCTCGGTCGCTGCGCCCGCCGGCGTGGCGACCAGCACGCGTCAGACGCTCTAGTCGGCCTCTGGGAGCCTCGAAATTCATGAACGCTCGTACAGCGTTGTGCGCTCCCCCGGGTGCAGGCGTTATGGGTAGTGGAGTGTGACGATGCCCCGCTTTCGCGCCGCCGCCTGCATCGCTCTGGGATCCATCATCCTCACGGCCACGGTCGTGGCCCAAACGCCGATTGGCCGCGAGGTGGCCATCCCGCGCCATCTTCGAGATGGTGAGGAGCTTGTCGTGCCACTCAGGGCCCTAGTCCAGTTCGGCGAACGGCTGTTTCGAGCCAACTGGACGATCCAGGAAGGCGCGGGCCGGCCGCTCGTCAAGGGCACGGGCGCCCCGCTCTCGGATCCGACGCGGCCGCTCCTCTTCCCCCGCAACTTCAACCGCGTGTCGGCGCCTGACGCCAACGCCTGCGCGGGCTGCCACAATGCGCCCTTCGGCATCGCCGGCGGCGGCGGTGATGTGGTGGCGAACGTGTTCGTGCTCGGGCAGCGCTTTGACTTCGCCGCCTTCGAGACGACCGATACCACGCCGACGGGCAGTACCGTGGACGAAAGTGGCCAGCCGACCACGCTTCAGTCCATCGCCAACTCACGGGCGACGCTCGGCATGTTCGGCTCGGGCTTCATCGAGATGCTCGCGCGTCAGATGTCCACGGATCTGCAGCGGATCCGTGACGCGACGCCTCCTGGTGGCGGGACGCCCTTGATCTCGAAGGGCGTCAGCTTCGGCGTCATCGCGAGGAGCCCGGATGGCAGTTGGGATACGACGGGCGTCGAAGGGCTGCCGGCCGGAAGCCTGGCCACGACCGGTCCTGACGACCCGCCGTCCCTGCTGATCCGCCCCTTTCACCAGGTGGGGAACGTCATCTCGCTCCGCCAGTTCACCGTGAATGCGTTCAACCATCATCACGGGATGCAGGCTGCCGAGCGCGTGGGCGAGGAAGCGGACCCGGACGGCGATGGCTTCGTGAACGAGCTCACGAGGGCGGACGTCACCGCCGCGACACTCTTTCAGGCGGCCATGGCCGTCCCCGGCCGCGTCATCCCGCGCGATCGCGCGATCGAGGCGGCGGTCATCCTCGGGGAACAGCGCTTCGAGGCGATCGGCTGCGCCTCCTGTCATCGTCCGACGCTGCCGCTCGACAAGGCGGGCTGGATTTTCACGGAGCCGAACCCGTTCAATCCGGAGGATACGCTCCGTCCCGAGGACGCGCCGACGCGCGCGGTCGACCTGACCGATCGCCGCTTGCCCCAGCCCCGTCTCAGGCCCGTGCGCGGCGTCGTGCACGTGCCGGCCTTCACAGACCTCAAGCTGCACGATATCTGTGACACTGCCGATGATCCGAACATCGAGTCGCTCGACATGAACCAGCAGCACGGGTCGCCCGGGTTCTTCGAAGGCAACCGTCTGTTCCTCACGCGCAAGCTGTGGGGCGTGGCCAATGAGCCGCCCTACGTCCATCACGGCCAATACACCACGCTCCGCGAAGCGGTGCTCGCGCACGGCGGCGAGGCAGCCGGCACGCGGGCGCTCTTCAAGGCGCTCCCGCCGCACGAGCAGGACGCGCTCATCGAGTTCCTCAAGACCCTGCAGGTGCTGCCGCCCGGTACGCCATTCCGCGTGGTCGACGAGCGCGGCCGGCCTCGCCACTGGCCAGGGGCCTAGTGGCCCAGAGCTGGTCTGAGCTGCGAAGCCTGACACGCGCCAGCAGAGCCGGAGGTGCGAAGCGGGTGCCATCATAGCTGGGCATCAGGATCGCTTCTGAGGTGGCGCTGTCATCTGCATGCGGAACTCGCCGGCTTGCTCGAGGTTCGCCAGGCGGGGGCTCCACAGCCGGAAGCCTTGAGGCGCACCGTCAGGCACCACCACGTACACCCGAGTCTTGTCTGGCAGAACCGTTCCACCAGGGAGCCGGATTTGACCATTCTCGACGAGGCCCTCAAAGGTCAGAATGCTCATCGGCGGATCCTCCAATTGCTATTCCACTCGTATCGGTCTTACAAAGAACTGCACGACAGCGACACGGCGTTCACTATACCTATTTGTCCTGTGGTTTGAGCTCCCAAAGCACGTTCACGATCTTCCTCGTGCCGTTCCACCGGGCTAAGTGGAGGTAGTCGATCCAGTCGGAGGCGACGATCTTCACACTCGCCGCGTTTTCGTAGGCGTCGAGGATTGTCACCTCCTTCAGCTGCCTGTCCTCAGGGGTTTTCTTGGCGCTGCGCGCGCGGGTTCCCCGCACGAGCGTCATGGCGCTTTGCTGGTCGAGGCGAGATTGGCCGCTCTGGGGATCTTTGGACACCATGCGCTTGGCGAGCTCGGGGTGCAGCGCCTGTTCCATACGCTCAGCGTCGCCGGTGTACCAGCCTTCGATATAGTCCAGCGCCGTTTGTCGGATCGCCGCCGACTCAGCGGCGGTCTGCGCGTGAGCCGCGGCTGCTCCACACATGGACAACACGAAGAACAACAGAAGCCTTGACATGAGGTACCTTCTCTCGTTTTGTTCGATTCCTCGACGCAAGAGGCAGCGTCTCAATATGCCTTACGGGTGCTGACTGATTATCGACCAACCCGCCATCGAGATCGACGTGGAGCACACGGCTGTGGCAACGCGAAGTGCCGGCCTTCCGTCTAGGTGGTCCGGTCCATAAATATTGCCACCCAACCTGAACCTTCGTGAAGAACCGCGGCGCATTGTGTATCGCCCGTTGGCCCAAGAAACGCGGAGTCTCATGACGCTCCACGTCAACGCAGCCGCCGAGCCGACCGGCATGCTCTCGACGATTCGGCGCGAGGTCGGCGCGTTGGATCCCGCCATTCCACTGTTTCACATCCGGACTATGCGCAGCCGAATCGATGAGTCACTCCGTCAGGAACGTCTGGTAGCGACGCTTGCAGCGGGCTTGAGCGTGCTCGGCACGCTCCTGGCCATCGTCGGCCTGTATGCGGTCGTCAACTACGGCGTAAGGCGACGGGCGCGTGAGCTGGCCGTGCGCATGGCGCTCGGCGCGCCACCCGCGAGCGTTGTACTCGCCGTGATGCGGCGGACACTCCTCATCGCGCTGGCCGGAATCCTGATGGGGCTCCCGACAGCGCTCATTGGCATGCAGGTCTTCAAGAGCCTTCTCTTTGGTATCACCGCCAGCGATCCGCCGACGGTGCTCGTCGTAGTGGTGTCACTCGCACTTCTCGCCGTAGCGGCAGGCTACGTCCCGGCGCGGTGTGCCTCGCGAATCGATCTGCTGGAGACGTTGCGCCAGGACTGAACAACGATAAGCAGAGAGAGGAGTCTCCGCGAGCTCACTCGCCGCGAAGTGCCGAGACTGGATCGATCCGCATGGCTGAGAGTGCAGGCTTCAGACAGGCGATGAGCGCTGCCACGAGTATGACGCCGGCTCCCACGCTGAACGTAAGCAGCTATTGCAGTTCCATAGAAGAATGCCACAATCACATGTTTGAAAGCAATAGAAGAAGGCACGCGGTCTTCAGGCGACTGGTGGAACCCGTCTACAGAATTCTTTTGGTCTGGGACCGTGCGGACCAACAATTGTGCTTGACAAGATTCTCGGAGCACGCGCGTTTTTGTCTGGGAGTCCGTGAGAATTAGCTCCTGTAGGCCTCACGTTGGTCAACAGGCCGCGTTTCGATGTGTGGACGGCGAACGAGGTGGATCCTGCCACGATCGTGCGCTGTGGGCGCTTCCTGAGCCGCGAAAATCGCGTCCGTATAATGGGGCATGACGACGCCACATTCCTCGTTTCATCACCTCTCCGATCGAGATCTGCTCCGCGAGGTCACCCGCCTCGCCGCCTGTGAACGAGAGGCCACGGCGTGCCTCATCGCCGGCCTCGCCGAGGTCGATGGCCGACGCCTCTACCTAGGCGAAGGTTGTGCCTCGCTCTTCACGTACTGCGTCCAAGTACTGCGCTTGTCGGAGCACGCCGCTTACGACCGGATCGAGGTCGCCCGCGCCGTGCGCCGATTTCCGGTCATTCTCGGGCAGCTCGCCGCGGGCGCGGTCACGCTGACCACGATTCGGCTGCTCGCGCCGCACCTGACCAACGAGAACCACGCCGCGCTGTTGGCCGAAGCCCGGCATCGGAGTCGACGCAAGGTCGAACAAATCGTCGCCCGCCTGCACCCACGGTCCGACGTGCCGAGCACAGTGCGAAAGCTGCCGACGCCGCCAAAGCCAGACTCGCCTATCGCCAGTGGCGCGTCGGTCGACCAAGACCGCGCTGACGCCGAGGGGACGACAGGGATGGCTGCGTCGAGGTTCTCTCCAGTTCCCAAGCCACCAGCGCCGGCCCCGACACGCCCCGCAGTGGTCGCACCGCTAGCGCCCTCGCGTTACAAGGTGTCCTTCACGATCAGTGCCGAGACGTACGCGAAGCTCCAGGAGGCACAGGCGCTCCTCCGACACGTCGTCCCGACCGGGGACCCCGCGCTGATCTTTGATCGCGCGCTGACCCTCCTCGTGACCGAGTGCGCCCGGACGACCCGCGCGGCGACGGATCGACCGAATCCAAGTGGCCGGCCGACGGCTGGGTCGCGGCACATTCCGGCAGCAGTCAAGCGGACCGTCTGGCAGCGCGACGGCGGTCAGTGTGCCTTCGTGAGCTCAAGCGGGAGGCGCTGTGCGGAGCGCAGCTTTCTGCAGTTTCATCACGTCGTGCCATATGCAAAGGGAGGAGAGGCGTCAGTTGAAAATACTGAGTTACGCTGCCGTTCGCACAATCTCTACGAAGCGGAGCGCGAGTTCGGACTGCGGCAAGCAACACGCGTACGAGAAATTGCGCCCGTCTTCGGCGCATCGCACCAATCAACTCGTTTCGAAACGACTCCGGCACTGGTCTTGTGCCAATCCGCCGTCGACACCGAACACGGCGTCAGCACGCGCGACTACGGTGAGACCGCGCGCGCCGGCGCCGCAGATGCGTCACCGCGCTCACGAAGTGCCATACGTACCGCAGGCGATGGTCACCACCACCACGTCATGGTTTGGTCCCGAGTGGTGAACGACGCGAAAACGAGAGAGGCAAAGAAGCCGACGGCAAGTCCGAGTCCGTATATTCCCAGACGCGGCGGACTCGCGAGCGCTGGAAACATGATGCCGCCCGCTGCTGCTCCCGTGATGAGGAGGGCGATGCCGCCAAGCGGACTGCGTTGCGGTAGCCTGCGGTGTGTCAACCAGCCGATCAGCAACCCCAACCAGAAACTGGTGAAATCTGCGGGACCAAACATAGGTCCTCCTCGCAAGACGTGAGCCGTGCCCAACTATTATCAGCGAAGTTCGGGCGAGGCTTGCGCGTGAGGCTCAAGGTCGCCACAAAGGCGCGTTGGTGCCGGTCATGTCTTCGGCTTGCGCGGGCCTTTGGGCCCCTGCTCTCCGCGGCCGAGACGGCCACCGTCGCGCAGCGCCTTCCGAAGCAGGAACTCGATCTGACCGTTGAGACTACGCAGATCATCGCTTGCCCAACGCTGCAGCGCATCGAGCAGGTCCGGATCCATCCGTAGCAAGAACGAGCGCCGCTCGGCCATTGGTCATCCACAACCCTTGAGAACCCGAAACTTGACGCATTTGAGTCAAGTTTCGGGGCTCTCAAGTGAGCGTCGGGGGGCGCGGCCGTAGGCCGCGGCCCGCTAGAACAGCAATCGTCACGAAGACGGAGGAACCGAGGAACGGACAAGGCCGGTGGCGCGGCACGCGGTCCTCGTCCGTTCGGTGGCTTGTTACTGATAGATCGTCCCGGTGTTCACGACCGGCTGCGTGGCCTTGTCCCCGCACAGCACGACCAGGAGATTGCTGACCATCGCCGCCTTGCGTTCCTCGTCCAGCTGGACGATCTGCTTGGACGACAGCAGCGTCAGGGCCGACTCCACCATGGTGACGGCGCCTTCGACGATGCGCTGTCGGGCGGCGATGATGGCGCCGGCCTGTTGGCGTTGCAGCATGGCGGCGGCGATCTCAGGAGCGTAGGCGAGATGGCTGATGCGAGCCTCGATCACCTCGACGCCCGCCTTCGCCAGCCGCTCCTGGATCTCACGCTTGAGATGCTCCGCGATGTCGCCGATGCGACCGCGCAGCGACATCTGTTCATCCTCGTGCGTGTCGTACGGATAACTCGTCGCAAGATTGCGCAATGCAGCCTCGCTCTGCACGTGGACATAGTTGGTGTAGTCGTCGACCTCGAACATCGCCTCGGCGGTGTCCACGACCCTCCACACAATCACTGCAGCGATTTCAATGGGATTCCCCTCGAGGTCGTTCACCTTGAGCTTCGAGCTCTCGAAGTTTCGCACCCGGACGGAGATCCGCTTCTTCGTGTACAGAGGGTTCGCCCATCGCAGTCCCGTCTCAGTCGTCGTGCCGACATAGCGCCCAAACAGCTGAAGCACGCGTGATTCTTTGGGCGCGACGGTGAACAGGCCAGGTGGAATCGCCATCGCGGCCAGCAACAACAAGATACCTACCCATCTCGGAAGCACGACGCCCGCGACGTTGCCATGGATGATGAGCCAGATGGCGAGGGCCACGGCGGGTAGGAACAGCGCCAACATCAACCAGCCGGTAGGAGCGTGATGTGCACGTTCGCGAATCATGGTGAACCTCCAGATATCGAAATGATATCACTTTGACATCATAGAGGCAAGTATGGACTAGGGATCAAGGGATCAAGGGATCAAGGGATCAAGGGATCAAGGGATCAAGGGTGAGAAGGTGGCAAGACGCCAAGGCGTTTCCCGATTCCTATTTCCTGATCTCTCACCGGGTCACGTCGTGGACTTGCCGACCCTGTCGAGCGCCGCGCGCGCTTGACGCAGGCGCCACTCCGCTTCACGGAACGTCTTGGTCGCCTCCGCAGCCGTGGTCCGCGCCGCCCCCAGCGCATCGGTGGCCTCGGACGCCTGTTCCAGGGCGGCGTCCAGCGTACGACGCGCCTCCGCGATGGCGGTGTGGCAGTCTCGAACCTTCTGGTCGGCCGCTGCGGCGCGCTGTCGTGCCCGCGTCTCGGCACGCTCGGCGTCACTGACGGCCCGGCGACGGCTGGCCATGTCCGCTTCCGCCGCCTTCACGGTAGCGCGTGCCTCGGCGCGCAGGGCAGCTTGCCGCTTGCCGCCATTCTGCGCGCGCGATGGCGGTCGCGTCCGGCCAGCTTTCGGCGGGGCTCCCTGCTCCGTCGCGACCTGAAACGGCGCCCCAAACGTCAATGACGCCAACGCGGCGAATCCAGAAGGCTGGAGCTCGGTGGTCAGACGGCCGGCTGGCGGGCGCTCACCCTCGCCGCCGTGCACGGCCAGGGCATCCAGTGTCGTTGCCGCACGCTGCCGTATGGCGGGCGTGATCGCCGCGCGCGAGCTCTGGGCGAGCGCATCCGCGCGCGCGAGCAGCGCATCGACCGCCTGCTGTCGAGCGCGCATCGCCTCGTGTAGGTCGGCCGTCTTGCTTCCTGCAAGCCGCTGCTGCTGCGCCTCACGCAACCGATCCCCAGCGGCGATCAATCCGTCGAACTCGGGTCGAGCCTGCCAATAGAGCTGATTGACGATCCACGCGGCGAGGCTCGGCTTCGCCAGCTGCTTCACTTGCAGCGCCGCAGCCTTGTTGCCACCGCGCGCCAGGCGGCTCGCGAGGGCGTTGCGGGCCGCGACGAACTCGGCGAGCGGCACTTGATAGAGGTGATCCACCTCCGCGCTCACGTCCACGAGCTCGCGCGTCATGACCACAAGCGACGTCCCTCGCGACGGAGCCAGGCTCGCGCTTCGTGAAGGCTCGGGCACGCCGAGGCCACGTGTCGCCAGAAACGTCGCGAGTGATTCGGCTCGATCAAGTGCATCAGCTCGTGGAGGAGCACGTAGTCGCGAACGAACGGCGGCATTTGGATCAACCGCCAGTTGAGCGTGATGTGCCCGTTGGCGCCACACGATCCCCAGCGTGTGCGTTGGTCACGGATGCTGACGCGCTCCACGGACAGCCCGTGCACCGCCGCAAGCTCCTGAAGCCGGTCCGGCAACTCGGCAAGGGCCAGCGCGCGCAAGCCTCGACGAACCGCCTCGGACAGTTCCGTATCGCCCGCCACCTCGAGCTCGACCACGCCGAGTCGCACGTGAATCCCGGTATCGCAGGACCGGCAGGCCACCGGCACGCGCACACCGTGCAGCAGCACGTACCCTCCAGCGGGCGAGACACGATTCGCGGACGCGCGCTCCAGGCAGGCCCGTCGTTCGTGGGCGATCCATGCCGCGTGCCGCTCGGCGAACTGAAGCGCTTCGCGCTTCGAGCCCCAGCGCGGAATGGTCACACGGGCCGTGCCATCCGGGTCGACACGTAAGATGTATCGCCGCGCGCGCCGGTTACGGACCAGCACGATCCGCTCGGCGAACGGCAGACGCAGCTGCGCCATGACTACACTTGATCCTGCAACATGGAGGCCACCACTTCCTGCAGACGCGCGGCGACGCCACGGTTCCGCCAGGCGGCGAGGGTCACACGCTCCGCTTGCGCCACATCCTCCTCGAACGTGGCAGCAAGCTGCTCGATGGGATCGTGCTCGAAGAATGACACCATGCTCTCCTCGTTGTGGGCAAACGATCGACTGTCGAAGTTCGCAGTTCCGACCGTGGCCCAGCGCCGGTCCACGATCATGATCTTATGGTGGAGCATCGTGCGATGGTACTCATAGATTTCAATTCCTTCGCCCAACAATCGGCCAAAGAGTCGCACGCTATTATGACGCGCCAACCAAATGTCGGTGCGGAGGCCCGAGACGAGAATCCGTACACGGACCCCGCGTCGCTTTGCCTCCGCCAATAATGTCCTCGCCGCCTCGTCTGGGACGAAGTACGGGTTGGCGATCTCAATTGTCCGCCGCGCGCAGACAATCGCCAGGTAGTAGAGCATGCGAATCGTCGATGCGCCCCCTCCCGGCGACCCGAGCAGCGCTTGGACGCTCACGGGTCCGCGCGACGTCAGTCGCGGAAAGAACTCCTCGCCGCTCAAGAGCTCCCCCGTCGACTTCAGCCAGCTTTGGGCGAAGCCGGTCTGCAGCTGCGCCGCGGCCGGACCCTCGATCGACACCTGCAAGTCCCGCCACCGATCCGGATCCTGCGCGTTCCCACGCCACTGATCAGCGATGCCTGCACCGCCGGTGAACGCCACGCGTCCATCGACGACGAGCGTCTTGCGGTGCGTCCGATTGTTGAAGCGACCGAGCGTATACCAGTGGATGGGATTGTACCAGCCCACGTGACAGCCACCGTCTTCCAACATCTTCAAGATCCGGTCCCCAAGCGTCGCGGATCCGATCGCATCGAGGAGGATCTTGACGGGAACGCCGTGGTGCGCCCGCTCGGCAAGCGCCTGCGCGAACGCCGTTCCGCAGTCGCCAGGCCAGAAGATGTACATCTCCATCGTGACCGAGCGCGTGGCAGAGCGAATGGCCTGGAGCATCGCCGGGTAGAACGCGTCGCCGTTGTCGAGCAGCTGGACGCTGTTCCCCCCGACGAAAGGAACGCCGGTGGCGCCTTCGAGGCTTTGCAAGAATTCCGGCGAGGCCACATCGAAGATGTGATCGAGCCCAAAGACGGGTGGTCGTCGCTCGGGAGGGCTCGCCAAGTGCAGGAGAACGGCCAGGAGCGCGCACGCGAGAGCCAGCCAGTAGAAGCCGTTCGCCGCGGCGAGGAGCGCGCCTCCTGCCCACAGCCACCAGGCCCACAGCACGCGCCGAACACGACGCCACATGCTGTCGTGCCATCGCGGCCGCTGGTGACGAGGGTCCGGGAGCAGACGCCGACGCCAACGGCGCGGGACGTTTCGCTGCCGGTAACGTCGCGGCTGGCTACGAGCACGAGGCGTCCGTCGCCCGCGCACGGTCGACATTGATAGGTAGCTTACCGCCGATTGACATCACGCAGATCGCAGGGTACTGTCCGCCTCCATGCCTCTTCACACCAAGATCCTTCTGGCGCTCATCGCCGGTGCCGCAACAGGCGTCGCCGTGAACGTGATCACGGGCGGCGACGGCGCGACGCAGCGCTTCGTGGCACTCGTGACGGAGCCTGTCGGACGCGTGTGGCTGAACGCCCTCATCATGGTCGTGATCCCGTTGATTGTCTCGACGCTGGCGCTGGGGGTCGCCGGGCTCGGGAGCGTGGCCAAGCTGGGGCGGATCGGCCTCGCGACGCTCCTGTCGTTTCTCGGGCTGACCTCATTGGCAACGATCCTCGGTCTGCTGGCGGTCAACCTGATTCGTCCGGGTGCAGGACTCGATCCGGACACCACGGCCCGGTTGATGGACGCGTACAAGGGCCAGGCGGAAGGCGCGATGGGGCTCGCCAAAGGGGCTTTCGGCGTGGACCTGTTCGTGCAGATCGTTCCTCGCAACCCCGTGCAAGCCGCTGCCAATGGAGAGATGCTCGCCGTCATCTTCTTTGCGCTGATGGTGGGCATCGCGCTGACCATGCTGACCAAGGAGCAGGCGGCGCCGATGGTGAAGTTCCTCGATAGTCTGGCGCACGTGACCGTCGCAATCATCTCGCTCGTGATGAAGGTCGCGCCGATCGGCGTGTTCGCGCTGATCTTCAGCGTGACGGCGCGATTTGGCTTCGACATCTTGCTCAACCTGCTGAAGTACGTGATCACCGTCCTCGGCTGCTTGGGCGTGTTCCTCTTGGTGGGCTACCCGATCATTCTCAAGCTCGTGGCGCGTCGCGACCCACGCGACTTCCTCCGCAAGGCTCGCATCGTCATGCTGACGGCCTTCTCGACCTCGTCGAGCAGCGCCACGCTGCCCACGACGCTCCGCGTCACCGAGGAAGAGTTGGGCGTCCCGCGTCAGATCGCAGGCTTTGTCGTTCCGCTTGGGGCGACGATGAACATGAACGGCACGGCACTCTTCGAGGGCATCACGGTGCTGTTCATTGCCCAAGTGTTCGGGGTATCACTGGGGCTCGGTCAACAGCTCATGGTGATCATCATGTCGGTCGTCACGGCAATTGGCGTGGCGGGGATTCCTGGCGGATCGATTCCCTTGTTGATGATGGTCTTGGGAATGGTTGGCGTGCCGATGGAAGGCATCGCCATTGTCTTGGGCGTCGACCGGATTCTGGACATGGCCCGGACGATGGTGAATGTCACGGGTGACATGGTGACGGCGACGATCGTCGATCGGTTCGAGGGCCGCGTCGACCACGGAGAACACGAAGCGATAACCACGAAGGACACGAAGATCTTTCACCACGAAGGACACGAAGATCACGAAGAAGACCATTGATTATTCTTCGTGCTCTTCGTGTTCTTCGTGGTTGATTCTTTTGACCTTCGTGTCCTTCGTCGTTTGCCTTTCTTCGTCCCTTCGTGGTTGCAGCGCTATCCTCGGGGCATCTGGGCTGCAGGAGGCAATTGCGCGAGCCGGCGCTTGACACCTTGAAAATCGGGTGAGTCGCGGCGCCCGCCGCGTTTGAATTGGGCGGCCTCCCGTTCCAGCCGGTCGACGCGCTCGGCTGGAGCTGGGTGCGAGGCAAAGAAGGCCTCGACGGAGCTGGGATCGCGTCCTTGCTGATCGCGGAGGATCTTCATGAACTCCGCCATCCCGCGCACGTCGTAGCCCGCGCGGCTCATGTAGAGCATGCCTTTTTCATCAGCTTCCCGCTCATCGTCGCGGCTGAACTTCATCATCGTGACGTTTGCAGCGAGCGACGAGCCGACGCGGACCGCCTGCGCACCGACGCTCCGATCACTGCCCAACACGGCGCCAAGCAGGCCGAGTCCCAGCTGCGCCCCCATCGCCTTCGTTAGTTGCCCCGCGGCATGGCGATTGGCGACGTGCGCAATCTCGTGGCCGATGACGCCGGCGAGCTGTGCTTCGTTCTTTGCCGCTTGAATCGCGCCACGGTTCACCCACACCGGGCCGCCCGGCAGCGCAAACGCGTTGATGTCGCGGTAGTTGGCAACCGAGAAGCTGTAGGGGTACTCCGGTCCGTCGGCATGGGCAACCAGTCGTCGTCCGAGCGATTGAATATACGACGTGATAGCGCGGTCTGTCAGTTCGGGAGTTTTGGCGCGCACCTCCTTTTGTGCCGATTCGCCGATGCTGATCTCGTCCTTCACGGAGACCAGCGAGAACGCCGCGGCGCCCGACGACATCATCACGAGGAACGCGAGCGCGAAAGGCATCCGCCGTGTGCGATGCGGGACGATTGATCGAGCCGTCATACCTGCCTCCCTTGCAAGGGACCTGCCAATTGGAGGGGTCAAGGGATCAAGGGGTCAAGGGGTCAAGGGATCAAGGGCAAAGGGAGGTCGCGAGGTGGACAGGTGGTTCGTAGCCTTTTCGCCGTCGTGCCTCTGCGTATCTTTAGCCCCCATTCCCTCCATCCCTTGATCCCTTCATCCCTTTACCCCTTGCCCCTTTTACCCCTATCCTTGGCGCGTGGCAACAGACGGAGGCCCCTCTCCGGATCCCGCTGTCTCGACCAGCGCCATCGAAGCGGCGAGCGAGCGTCTCGAGGCTTACCTCAAGAACCGACAGCAGTCACAAACCGGCGCAGAGGCACGCCCAGAGAATTTTAGCAGCAGAGACGAAGGTCTCCCATCTACGGGTAACGACGAAGGCGTCGCACAGCAGGCCAATGAGACAGCGCCGGACGGGCGCGGTCTGGGGACCGGCGCGCCGAGGAGCGCGCCTGCATGGATCAAGATCGCGCTCGCAGCCACGGTTGTCGTGGCGGCGGCCGAGGGAGCGTACATCGTTTGGAGCACTCGCTCGGCCGACGTCCCTGCCGCGCCGCGCTCGCAATCCGCACCACCGACGGATCGGTCGACCGAGGCTCGTCGTACGGCGCCGTCAGGTGGCGACTCCGCGGCGAAGGTTGGTCCGCCGCTGGCGGAGAGCGCACCTCCCGCGGTACCAACCAGGGGCACGATTGAGGTGCGCACGACGCCACCCGGTGCGACGGTGGTGTTTCAGGGTCGGCGCCGCGGCGTCACGCCGCTCACGATTCCTGATGTAGCTCCCGGCATTCACGATATCGAAGTCGGCGGCTGGTTCGGAAGTCGCATTCAGCGAGCCACAGTGCGCGCCGGGCGCACAGCAGTGCTCGACCTGACAGTCCCGCCACGCCGCTCGTCACCGAAAGGTTTATGACAAGGTGACGGGGTGAGAGGGTGACAGGGTGAGAAGGTGAAACGGGTGGTTCGCGCACTCGGGAGAGTGCGTCGGACGCCCAAAAGCGTCACCAGATTTCACCCAGGACGCTCGAAATCACCCTGTCACCCTGTCACCTTGTCACCTTGTCACCTTGTCACCCTGTCACCCTGTCACCTTGTCACCCTGTCACCTTGTCACCCTGTCACCCTGTCACCCGCGTCATGCCGGCTCGACGTGGACGAGCACGTCCGTGACCTGTGGCACTTCACGCACGATGGCAAAGCGGACATCCGTGGCAATGTCGTGCGCCTGGCGAACGCTCATCGTTGCGTCCACCTCCAGATGCAGGTCGACGTGATAGTGCAGCCCCGTCTTGCGGCCGAAGCACTTCTCGACGCCCCGTACGCCCGGCAGGGTGAGCGCAACGCGCCGGATCTCGGCCATCAGCGGTGGCGGTGGCATCGTGTCGATCAGCTCGCGCGACGCTTGCGCAACGGTACCCACGCCGGCCGACACGACGAAGAGCCCGACGACGAACCCGCCGAATTGGTCAGCCATGAGAAATTCGTCTGGATCGAGGCGTGTGAGCGCCAGGGCAACGGTTGCGGCGAGCGCGGAGAGCACATCCACGCTGTCGTTCCACCCATCTGCCTCCAACGCTCTGCTCCCAAGGCTCCGGCCTAGCCGGATCTTCACCGTCATGAGCACACCCTTCACGATGAGGGCCGCACTCAGCGTCCAAAGGGCGGCTACGCCGGGCGGTGTCCGCACGGAGGCCAGCCCCCATAAGGAGGTCGCGGCGATCGCCACGCCAGTCAGCGCGAGGATCACGCCAAGGATGAGGCCGGTGACCGTTTCAGCGCGGCCGTGCCCATACGGGTGCTCGGAGTCAGCGGGACGAGAGGCATACCAGAGGCCGAAATAGAGGAAGAGCGCAGCGATGACATCGGCTACGAACTCGACGCCAGCCGCCCGTGCGGCGGTGGAGCCGGCGCTTGCGCCGGCCGCGAGGTTTGCCGCCGCCAGAACCGCATTTGCCACGACGCTATAAATCGCGACGCGGCGCGCGCCCCGAAGAGCGTCGACAGGCAACACGACCCTAGAAGAACACCTGCCCGTGCCAGGACCCTGACGCAGGTGTCTCCCACCGCCCAGTGCGGATCTCGCCGACGGATGTGACCGCGTTGTTGAAGACGAGCGTGTTGGGGGTGACGTCACCACGCGTGGCGCGGTCAGCGAACTCCTCCCGCGACACGCGAACGACCGAGCTCCCGGCACGATAATAGACGGGGGCATGATCGAGCAGCGTCACGCCGAGCATGTCGCCCACGTGCTTGATCCGGCGGACGAGCGCATCGATCGAGCAGCCGGACGCTCCGGCAGCATGCTCGTCCACCGCGATCAGCAGGAAGCGGTCGTACCGGACCTCGCGCGCCGCACTGAGTGGCACGCCGTGCGCGGTCCAGTCGGCCAGAAATCCGTCTACCTCTGCAAGAAGACGCGCCTGCTCCGGCTCGTCCATCAGCCGGTCCGCGGCGAACACCCAGGCCCGCGCATCCTCCGGCAAATTCTCGAATGGCACTCTTGGCATCGTGATGTCTCCTGGTCTCGAAGCACCGATTTTGGTCCTTGGAGCACCTCTGATATATTCTCTCCCGATACGGTCAAGTTTGGCTTCTCAAGGGTTCTGGTTGCAGCATACGGGAAACTGTGCCACCCTGATAGCCGCGTTGGCACGGTGCACCGTGCTGTGTCATGCTGGACACGTTCAATTGGCAGTCTCCGCGTTCCGGCCGTGCCGCCGAACAAGCGACGGGCCACAGCCGCCCCGAACCTCTCGTCGGGGGTGGGGTTCGTCGTCGCACTTTGTCCTCGCACATGTCCTACCTGCCCAAGTTACGATCCTGCCATGTTCGATGTGCCGTTTCCTTCCGGGAGTGAAGCTACCGACGGAGGCTCACGCGCCGGATTGAAGATCGCCCAACCGTCGAGGAACCTGTGACAGTTCGTCTCTTCATTGGAAACTTGCCCTACAGCACGTCAGAGGCCGATCTTCGCGAGCTCTTTGCTGCGGTGAACGAGCCCACGCACGTGCTGCTGCCTGTCGATCGCGACACCGGCCGTCCACGAGGCTTTGCCTTCGTGGACTTCGCCGATCGCGAGACAGCAGAGGAAATCATCCGCCGATTCAACGGCCAGAACCTCAGCGGGCGGCCCATCGCCGTGAGCGAGGCGCGCGCCCGTGAGGACCGGCCGAGCGGTCCACGGCCAGGGCCGGCCGGCCCTGGCTTCGCCGGTGGTCTACCACGCCCCAGCGGACCGCCACCGCCGCGCGAGCGCTCCGGTCCGCCGCGTCGTGAGCGAGCCGGCGGCGGCGCCGGTGGTGGCCGGTCGAGAACGCAGTGGGGCAATGACAAGGGTCCACGTGGTCCCATCAAGGTGCGCACCGCCGGTCGTCTGTACGACGACGACGAGGATGTCTCGGTGGACGAGCGTCTGGAGGACTTCGACGATCCCGCCACCAGCCGGCCGGAGGACGAAGAGGGGCCCGCCACCAACCGGCCGGAGGACGAAGAGGGGGAAGAGGGGGAAGAGCAGGGATAAGGGATCAAGGGATCAAGGGATCAAGGGATCAAGGGATCCCTGCTACCCTGTTGCGGAGACGAACTCCCTCGCCTCCTGCCACTGGCCGCGCGTGAAGTCCGGGAAGGCGACCGGCGCGCTTCCTCGCGCGACCGACGCCTCGCTGAGCGCGGCCGGCACGCTCCAGGTCGCTGCATCATAGACGTCCATGTCCGGCGCCAGTCCCTGCTGTATACACTCGATCAGGCGGTAGCACGTGATGAAATCCATGCCGCCGTGCCCACCCAGCTTGCGCGCGAGCTCCCCCCACGCGCTTCCAGAGATCGTGCTCGTACTGCGCGTACTCCTCGATGGGCTTGAACTCCTCGGGCTCCTGGCCGTCGAAGTAAAAGCGAGGCGGGTAGTCCGTGAAGATTCCCTTCGTGCCTGCAATGAGATTGATACGGTCATAGGGGTGCGGCGACGAGACGTCGTGCTCCAGGCGGACGAGGCGCCCCTTGGCCGTCTTCAGCAGACTGATGTTGCGATCGCCACAGGCGTACTGCTCCTGCCACTTCGCGTTGCCTCTAGGAACATGCGCCTCCCGATAGGCCTGGAGGCCCAACGATGGCGAGCTCATGGACACCAGGGTCTCGAAGCGGTCACCGCGGTTGATATCCATGTAGTTGGCAACCGGCCCCAGGCCGTGCGTCGGATACAGATTGCCATTGCGTCCGATGTGCTCGGCACGCCGCCACAGGCCTTCACTCTCGTCCCTGAAAAGCAACGCCCGCAGATCGTGGACATAGCCGGCGCCACCATGGAGCAGATCGCCGAACAGGCCAGCCTTGACCATGTTCAACACCAGCAGCTCGCTGCGGCCATAGCAGCAGTTCTCGAGCATGATGCAATGGCGGCGGCTCTGTTCCGATGCATCGACCAGCGTCCAACACTCCTCGAGCGTCTCTGCCGCGGGCACCTCGGACGCGGCGTGGATGCCGTTCTTCATGGCGGCAACCGCCATCGGTACGTGCCAGTCCCATGGCGTCGCAATGTACACAGCATCGAGATCGTCGCGCGTGCACATACGCTCGAAGTCCCGCTCGCCGTTGGTGTAGAGGGCGGGAGCCGTGAAGCCTTTCTTCTCGATTCGACCGCTTGCCTTCTGCGCTTTCTCCGGTACAACGTCGCAGATGGCGGTGATCGCCACGCCGTCGAGCGCGAGCCAATTGTCGAGCATGCCACCACCACGTGCGCCAAGGCCGATCAGGCCGAGACGTACGGTGGACCGGCGCTCGAATGGCACACCAATCATGCTGGTCTGGCCAGCCTGGCGCGCCGGCGCTTCCTGAAGCGCTGCAGGGCCACCATTGGCCTGCGCGGTCACGCCGACTGGCCTCGCTACCGCCAGTCCGGCGCCCGCCATCGTCACGGACTTCAACATGTCGCGCCGTGAAGGCCGCATGCTCCTTCGTTGTCTCTTGCTGCCCATGGTGCTGCTCCTCGATTGTCCCGACGGCGGAATGTATCACGGTGAGGGGGGTGACGGGATGAGGGGGTGACAGGGTGAAGGGGTGACAGGGTGAAGGGGTGAAGGGGGTGACGGTGGTTGACGTTGCCGCGGCGTTCGACGTTTAGCCACACACGCTGAAACTGCCCATCACCTTGTCACCTTGTCACCTTGTCACCTTGTCACCTTGTCACCTTGTCACCTTGTCACCCCGTCTCTGCCCTCCCCGCCTTCCCAAAGTGCTAAAATTGATGGGATCATATGGTGGGAGTCAGGCTTCACCGGACTATCGGCGTCAAAGTTGGGGATGTGCAGGTGGGCGGTGGCGCCCCCGTCGTCGTGCAGTCCATGACCAGTACGGAAACGGCCGACATCGAGGCCACGGCACAGCAGTGCCTGGCCCTGGCGGAGGCAGGATCAGAGCTGGTACGCGTCACGGTGAACCACCCCGAGGCAGCAGTTGCGGTTCCCGAGATCACGCGTCGACTGCGTGACGCCGGTTGTGGCGTGCCGCTCATTGGCGACTTCCACTTCAACGGCCACTTGCTGCTCAGACGCTATCCCGACTGTGCGAGAACGCTCGACAAGTACCGCATCAACCCAGGGAACGTCGGCAGTGGCCGCCGCCGCGACGACAACTTCACCACCATCTGCGAGGTCGCACGCGACAACGAGAAGCCGGTTCGCATTGGCGTCAACGGCGGCTCCCTGAATCAGGAGCTCGTGGTCCAGCGCATGCAAGAGAACACGGACCGCGGGCTCGGCAAGTCTTCAGACGAAATCATCAACGACTGCATGATCGAGTCGGCGCTACGGTCGACCGAGCTGGCCATCGACGCTGGGCTCCGCGACGATCAGATCATCATCTCCTGCAAGGTGTCGCGCCCCGTCCATCTGATCGAGGTGTACCGTCGTCTGGCACGCGAGACGAGACAACCGCTCCACCTTGGCCTCACCGAAGCCGGAATGGGCATCAGGGGACTCGTGTGGTCTGCGTCCGCCATTGGTGTTCTGCTCAACGATGGTATCGGCGACACCATTCGAGTGTCACTCACGCCGCGGCCCGGCGGTGATCGCCGCGAAGAGGTCTATGCCGCATGCGAGCTGCTGCAGGCGCTCGGTTTGCGATCGTTCGCACCCAGTGTGACCGCCTGCCCAGGCTGCGGCCGAACCACGAGTACCACGTTCCAGGAGCTTGCCGAGCGCATTCAGTCCCACATTCGTGAGCAGATGCCGTCGTGGAAGCAGGAATTCGAGGGCGTCGAGAATCTGACGCTCGCCGTGATGGGGTGCGTGGTCAATGGCCCCGGGGAGTCGAAGGCCGCAAACATTGGTATCAGCTTGCCGGGCACGGGCGAAGCACCGAACTGCCCCGTCTTCATCGACGGCCAGCACGCTGTGACGCTACGCGGTACATACGACGAGCTCGCACCGGCCTTCGGGAAGATCATCGACGATTACATCGCCTCCAAGTACCCGCGCCGCTCGCGCGGCGCCGTCCTTGGTCCTTAGTCCTTGGTCCTTGGTTCTTGGTCCTTGGTCCTTGCCGTGGCGACGGTTGGTGGCGCCCAGGCCGGATCGCGGCAACGCCAGCGTCTAGCTAGTAAGTCGCACGTCCGTTCCGATGGCGCCCGAGCGCGTCGACGTTCAACGCGCTGTGGCTCGCCGAACCAAGGACCAGGGACCAAGGACCAAGGACCAAGGACCGTCTCTACCGCCGCCGACGTGTGTCGACAAACGACTTCACGCACAGCGCCACGAAGACGCCCGTGAGGACGGCCATGATCGACTGCGCGATGACCGCGCTGGGCCGCGCGATGGTCTCGCCCTGCAGGAGGGCCGGCAGACGCCCAACTGCCCGGACGGTCGCGAGAAAGCCCACTAGTCCCACGAGGACCGCGGCGTGCATCGCGTGACGCCGCCAGCGCTCATTGCGCGCGACGACCGCGAGCACCCACAAAACGATGCCGAACGCCGCGGGGATGAGCGCGGTGACGCTCGCCCCCTGCGTAGCCGAATACCCCAAGACCCCGAGCAACACGAGCAGCACGCCCACGATGCGCGCCGTTGCAACCACTATGCACCTCCCCGCTCCTGAAGGCGGACCCTTGCCAGGTCCGCCTTCATTATGCGACAGAGGGAGGCGTTCAGGGAGTGAGCCGCACCGCGGCAGCGCTCGTGCCGGCGCCAAGGGCGAGCCCGCCGGAATTCCAGTACGTCGACCGTTCCACGACGATGGGAGCGCCACTGGTTTCGACAAGGATGCCGTACCGACGTCCCATGGCGCCCGGGAACTCCTCACCGATATCCCAGCTCGTCCGGCTATTCGCCGGCAGCCTTTTCTGTCGAGAGACCTCACCACCTCCTTCGAACATGAGCGTGATCTCGACCGAGGTGTCCGCCGCCGCAGTGTTCGCGGCGAGCACGAAGGTGGACGTGCTACGCGGCCCACCGGATTCACCGTCGGCTATGGCCCAGCGTGTGCCTGGCGCCTTGATGCCGTTGCTCGAGTTCGACTCGTACCAGTTGCCGCGCGGCCACCACAGGCTGCGCTCTGCCAGAAACGGCTGCCCATCGCGCGACGCGAGCCTCACCGAGGAGGTGGTGTTGCGAAGCTGGCGATCGGCATTGACGTGGATGGTCCGTCGCCGACGCGGCGGCACCTCGTACGACCGCTGAACGCGGCCCCCATCCGGGAGTGAATAGGTCGCGCGGACGGTGATGGCCTCGTTGCCCGGGTTGGCCAACAGATAGAACAGGTCGAACCAGCCATTGGCGACCCCTTCGGCAAAGTACCAACGAGAGGAGGCGTCGGTGACGCCCGCGCTGGCGCTGCCGGCCGCCCAGGGCTTCCGGGGCGCATCGTAGTACATCGCATGCTCGGCAATGACCGGGACACCGTTGACCGACTCGATCACGCCAGATACCGGTGTCGCGGCCAGCCGCTGACTCTCGCTGTTGACGAAGATCGTCTTGCGGCTGTGGGGAGCAAGATCGTAAGTGCGTCGCTCCGGCTCACCACTCTCCAGGAGATAGGTTACTCGCACCTGCGCGGCGCGCTCGTCCGGGTTCTGAATGAGATAGAAGAGCCAGAAAGGGCTCGTCGCGCCTTCAGTGATGTACCAACGACGCGCTGGCTCCGCCATACCTGTCTCGGCGTGCGCACCGTACGCCGTGCTGTCCCAGCTCACGGTACGATCGACCACGAGCGGGACGTCGGACTCGACACGGGTCGCAAAGTCGACGCCGTCGAGCTGGTCGAACGTTGCCGCAGATACCGTCGTGCGCTCCCGCGCGGCCAGGTCCAATGGCTTCGTCACGAGCTGACCGTCGGCGCGCTCGAACACCACGACGACCTTCGCCGGCAGCGTTCCTGGATTCAAGAGCGCAAGCCTGGTATTCCAGAAGGTCCGAGACTGCACCCCCTCGGGCAAGTACTGGACCTCGGTTCCACGCGGGTGTGTGCCTCGCTGATATTCCAGGTGGTTGGGCACACCGTCTCGATCGGGATCAGCATTGCGCATCGACGTGCTCGTCGTCTCGAGGCTGTCGAGCCCGTACTGCCTCTCCCAGCTGTCCGGTAGGCCGTTGTTGTTGGCATCATCGCTCACCACGGCCGAGACTTCTCCGGACGGCGCGCTGATGAGACCCGATTCATTGTAGGCACGGACCGCGAAGTAATAGCGGGCCCCCTCCTTGAGGTTTGGCACGCTTGCGCTCGTCCGTGCGCCGACATCGATCAATCCAGTGTACGAACCACTTGCAGTACCCCAGAGAACCACATATCCCTTGAGATCCTGCTCGCTGTTGGAATCCCACATGAGCCACACGGAGCCGGCTTCGGCCGGGAGTGCAGAAGCCATGAAGAGCAGCATGAGCGCGAAGGCGCGCCACGATCCTTTCTGCGAAAGCGGAGCTGACATGGGCTGCGAACAAGGCAACCCACGTGCCTGGACTGCATTTTTTTGAACCGACGCTTATTAACACATAGCAAGATAATTGAATCGCTTACTGGCAAGCTCGTCAGAGCTCGCGGGATCACACTTCCGTAAGCGGATTCGACTTCTGTGGCAGAGGTGTGCCCCCGGGAGAGATTCGCGAGAAGATTCGGCAGAGATAGAAGGGCTAGTAAGATAGACGAGCTTGTGAGATAGAGCAGCTAGACATAGATAGCGGCCCAGCTAGCGCCGATGTCAAGGTCTGGCGCTAGCCGGACAGCAACAACTCCTCACGGTAGCGGCGATCCAAGTGCGGCGCCGCCCGCCGCCAGGAATCTTCCGTTGGCGTTCCAGTAAAGGGCGTGCTCGACGACAAGCTGAGCAGGCTCGGCACCAACACTCTCGACCAGCGCGCCGAAGCGTCGCCCTTCGCTGTCGGGAAAGTCGCGCGCAACAGGAATGTCCGTTCGGCTCTGCGCTGGAAGGTCGTAGGTCCGACTGATGCGGCTGCCATCTTCGAAGAGCAGTGTCACTCGAGCTTTGCCCTTCGTTGGCGACGTGTTCGCGACCAGCAGGTACGTCTGGGTATTCGCCGCGCCGCCGACTTCGCCCTCCGCCACGGCCCAGCGCGTACTGGTCTCGGTGGCGCCAACGGTGCTGTGCGATTCATACCAGTTCGCGGCCGTCGGTCCTGGCCACCACATGGAACGCTCGGCCAGGAACGATACGCCGTTGGTCGATTCGAGTATCGTCGAAACCGAGGTCTGCTCCAGTCCGCCACCCTCCTGATCGACATACACGGTCTTGCGCGACCGCGGCTGCAGCGCATAGGTGCGGTGCACGGTTCGACCAGTGGGCAGCAGATAAGTGGCGCGAACCTCAGCAACGCTGTCGTTGGGATTTGCCAGCGACAGGAACATGTCGAAGTAGCTCCCTGTCGCCCCCTCACCGAAGAACCAGCGCGTCGCAGCCGCGGTTACGCCGGCGCTCGCACTGCCCGAGAGAAACGCTTGCCCCTGGCCCGACAGATACAGCGCACGCTCGGCAATCACGGGAACACCGTTGATTGACTCGAT
Source organism: Luteitalea sp. (assembly GCA_009377605.1). Taxonomy (NCBI): domain Bacteria; kingdom Pseudomonadati; phylum Acidobacteriota; class Vicinamibacteria; order Vicinamibacterales; family Vicinamibacteraceae; genus Luteitalea; species Luteitalea sp. The sequence goes on along the minus strand of WHTT01000001.1, from coordinate 105,210 downwards.
CACGGCGGACAGCTCGGCGTGACTCAGCGGGTCTCCCTCGCCGTTCACCCAAATCGTGAGCCGGCTGTGAGGCGGCGCCGTGTATCGACGCACTTCCGGCTCTTGACCATCAGTGAGCAGGTACGTGACGGCTATCTCTGCTGGTGAGGCATGCGGGTTCTGCACGAGGTAGAACAGGTCGAACAAGCCGTTCCACGCAATACCCTCCGTCAGGTACCACCTGGTTGACGGCGTCGGCAAGCTCGTCTCGAGGTGTGCGCCGTAGCGGCCGGCGCCCCAGGCAACCGTGCGATCCACGATCACCTCGGCGTTCGCCTCCACGCGGGTGGAGAAGCCTCGTCCGGCGAGCTCGGGGATGTCACGGCTCGTTACGGTTGCCCGCGTGTGCGGCCCGAGCGTCATTGCGCGCGTGTGCTGCTCGCCACCCTCGTCTTCGAACACCATCGCCACGGCCGCTGCCTCGTCGTTTGGATTCAAGAGCGCGAAGCGCGTCTCGAACAGATCGGCTTGGATACCTTCGGCAAAGTAGCCGAGGTGGGTCGTCGACGATGAGGGGGGAGGTGACGTCGGTGTGGAGGCCGGCGGCGCCGTCGGGTCGGGCAGTGTCGGCAGCGGCGGAATCGATGGGAACGGCGGCAGCGGAGGAAGGGGTGGCAGGGGTGGCAGGTCCGGAAGCCCCGACAGCCACGCCCAGACCTCGTTCGACGGCCCACTGGCAAGGCCAGCGCTGTTGTAAGCTTTCACCGCGAAGTAATAGATGCGGCCCTCTGTCAGATCGCTGACAGTCACGGTCGTGCGATCCCCGACGTCGATCCGCTCCGTGTAGCTGCCGGGCGAGGTGCCGTACACGACGCGGTAGCCGACAAGGTCGTCCTCGGTGTTGGCATCCCACGCCAGGCTGATGGAGCCCGCCGCGGCGGTTCGGGCGATCAGGACGAGCCCGAGCACGGCGAGCCCACTCGAGCGAACCAAGCTGTGGCGGTCAACGTAGGGGATATACATGGCAGACTCGCTTGAAGGCAACCGCCATGCCGCTTGCGTACTTCGTTCGTTAACGCTGTGAGAGCAATAGGTTATGACGTAGTACTCCAACAGACAATATGTGTATGTTCTAACGGCCTTGTAAGCGAAGCGCAATTTTGTACTGCACCCCAGCTATGCATCTAGTGGAGCCGGCGACCACGCATCAGCTAGCCGTCAGGCACTAGCGGCGAGTCAGGGTTACAGGAGAGGAAGCCATGCGAGCGACGAGACCATGGGACCCACCGGTCCTGATCGTGCTCCTCGGCGTCGTGGCCGGAGGTTGCGACCTGGCCACTGGCGCTTTTTCGTCGCAGGCGTCAGACCAGCGGGTCGATGGTCGCCTTGGCGGCGGTGGTCCGCCGCTCTCACTCGAGACGGTCAACGGCGGCATCGATGTGACCGGACGATGAAAAAACGGGGACAGCCCCCGTTTTACGAAAAAGGTAAGAAAAAACTGGTTAGGCGATCCCCTCTCCCCTGTTCTCGTCAGGACTTCATACGTTCTTACCTTTTTCGTAAAACGGGGGCTGTCCCCGTTTTTTCATCGAAGCGCGTGCCCAGCAGCAGCTCCGCGACCAGATCATAGCTCGCGATCCCTTCCGGCACACGGTTCGCACGGAGGAACCGGTCGTAGGCTTGCCACGCCACGACACGAACGGCTGGAAGGGTCTGGCGGCTGCGCGCGGCCATGCCGGCGAGATCGCGTCGCGGTCCCTCCTCGAGCGCACCAACGATCGAGCGCCGCTCATCTCGCGGCACCGCTCCCACGAGATGTCCCAGTACCGAGAGCCAGGCACTGTATTGCGCTTGCGCATCCCCCTGCATGCAGGTCAGCCACGCCAGAAAGCTCGCCTCTGCTTCGTTCGCCAAGCCGGCGAGGTGGCCCCACTCGTGCGCGACCACGAAGGGGCGCTCGGCTGGCAGGACCTGAGGATTGATGGTGATGTCGAGGCCAAATGGATTGGTGACGCCGTCGATGCCAGCCCAGCGGAAGTAAGGAGTCAGCAATGTTCGCTTGGGCAGACCTGGAGTGGCCGTGCGGCGTGCGCCCAAGAATCGCTGAGCCCGTGCGAAGGCGGGACCAAGGTGTTCCGGCAGATCCCGCGCCTGCGGCCATGGTGCGCGGTAGGCCGGCGCATAGCCGTCATTGAGATTCTCCACGGCCCTGTCGAGCCAGTCGATGGCCGCCGTCCGGGTCACACGGCCACGGTCGAAGTCGAGGCGGGCCGTAAGTGGCGTGCGACGGTAGTTCAGGCCCCAACACGCTTCGAACGCGAGGTAAACGACCGCGGCAACGAGCAGGATGTTCGACACCGTCGCCACTCCGCCCGACCAACCGCCGCTCGCTGCGCGAGCTTCGCTCGACACGCGTCGGCGTCTCCAGCGATGGATCTGGCGCCCAACGAAGACGAGGAGCGCCGCCAACGCACCAGCGACGCCCGCGTCCAGCAGTAAGAACGGCACTCGATTCGTGATCGTCGTCACGACCGGCTGGAAGAGGAGATACGCGCCGCCCGAGTACATCCGCTCGACGAGCGTCGCGGGCAACGGCGCCACTGCCAGCAACAGCGCCGCGGCGATCACCGCGAGCTTCAAGAGCTGGCCTCTCACGTGTGGCGCGGCTATCCCGACCGAGCGCCCTGTCCGGTGATCAGCCGAATTCCTCGCTGGTAGGTGAAGTACGCCCATGCCCACTGAACGAGCACGATGACACGATTTCGGAATCCCGTGAGGAGCATGATATGCACGAAGAGCCAAACCAACCAGGCGAGCCAACCCCAGAACCGCCTGCCCCCGATCTCGGCAATGGCTGCGGCGCGGCCGATGGTGGCCATGTTGCCGAGATCCTTGTAGCGAAACTCCTGCGTGGGCTGTCGCTCGATCAGCCGGACGATGCTCTGTGCGGCATGGCGGCCCCCCTGGATCGCGACCTGGGCAACACCCGGGAGCGGCTTGCCATCTTGCTCGAGCTTCGCCAGGTCGCCAATCACGAACACCTCGGGACTACCAGGAACAGAGAGATCCGGCTCGACCTGGACACGACCGGCCCGGTCGAGCGGCGCGCCAAGCGTCCGTCCCAGTGGCGACGCGGCGACCCCGGCAGCCCAGACCACCGTCCCCGCCTCGATGCGCTCCTCTCCGATCTGGACCGCGCCGCATGTGACACCAGTCACCAGTGTGCTCTTGCGAAGCTCGACACCGAGCCGTGCCAGTGACTTCTCCGCATGCGCTCGCAACGGAGGCGAAAATGCCGTGAGGACGCTCGGCGCGCCTTCGAGCAGGATGATGCGCGTCTCGCGAGGGTTGATCGCGCGAAAGTCCTTTGCGAGCGTGTGCCGGGCGAGCTCCGCGATGGCACCGGCCATTTCGACACCGGTTGGACCGCCGCCCACGATCACGAACGTCAACAGTCGGCGTCGGGTCTCGGCATCCGTGGTGACTTCCGCCCGTTCAAAGGCCATCAGCAAACGCCGGCGAATCACGAGCGCATCGTCGAGCGTCTTGAGACCTGGCGCGGTCTGCGCCCACTCGTCATGACCGAAGTACGCGTGCGCGGCACCGCTCGCGACGATCAGGTAGTCATAGGACAGCTCGCCGATATCGAGCGACACAACGCGCCGGGCGCGATCGACCGCCTGTGCCTCCGCGAGCAGGACCTGCACATTGCGTTGACGCCTGAGAATCCAACGGATAGGTGAGGCGATCTCGCCAGGTGAGAGCCCAGCTGTGGCGACCTGGTAGAGCAACGGCTGGAAGACATGGTGGTTGTACCGATCGACGACCACGACGTCGACCGGGGCGCGCCTCATCAAGCGCGCGGCGTTCAAGCCACCGAATCCGCCGCCGATGATCACGACACGCGGTCGGCCCGGATGGGAGGAGATGACAATGCGCCGCGCGCCGGGCCGTTCGGCTCGGGCCGCGCTCGCCGGTGATTCGAGAACATCTACACGCGACTGGTCGGAGCCGTTCTGCTCGGGCATGATGAAAGCTCCTGCCTCGAGCGATTATGGCACGCCAGATGGATACTGATAGACTGGCTCGATGGAACCGGGCGATGAGTCTCGCATGAGGCGCGGCAATCAGTCGGCGGGGCTGTCTTCGACTCCGCTCGGGCCAAGAAAGCCCCGCCCGACCAGCCAATCCACGGAGACGCGTCGGGGCCGCAGCACCATCGACACCGCGTGTCCACTGGACTGCCCCGATGCTTGCAGCCTGGCCGTCTCGGTCGAGGGCGGCCGGCTGGCCAAGATCGACGGCTCCTCGCGCAACAGGGTGACGCGCGGCTTCATCTGCGCCAAAGTGCGTCGCTTTGCAGAACGCGTCTCTCACGCTCGACGTCTGACCCATCCGGCGCGGCGAAAGGGCCCGAAGGGCCGAGGAGGATTCGAGCGCTTGGATTGGCGTGAGGCCCTCTCGACAATCGCGGCGCGGATCGAGGAGGTCCGTCGCGAGTGGGGCGGCGAAGCCATTCTCCCCTTCTCCTACGGCGGCTCGAACGGCCTCCTCACGCAAGACACGATCGACGGCGACCTGTTCGGCCGCCTCGGCGCATCGCGACTCGCGCGGACGGTCTGTGCTGCGCCTACCGGCGCCGCTCACGAAGCGATGTACGGCAAGATGCCTGGTGTCGCGTACGACGACTACATGCACGCACGGCTCATCGTGGTCTGGGGCGCGAACCCCTCCATCTCGAGCATTCACCTCGTGCCGTTCATTCGCGAGGCGCAGCGCCGCGGCGCGAAGCTCGTCGTCGTGGATCCGCGCCGCACGCAGCTCGCGCGGCACGCTGATCTGCACCTCGCCGTTCGGCCAGGCACGGATCTCCCGCTCGCGCTCGCGCTCATCCGCTATCTGTTCGAGACCGGCCGCGCAGACGACGCCTTCCTCCAGGCGAATGCGATCGGCGCCGACTCGCTTCGTGCCGCTGCTCGTGCATGGACCTTCGAGCAGGCGGCACGCGAGTGTAGTGTCGCAGCCGACCAGGTGGCTGCATTCGCGGAGCTGTACGCCACGATGTCTCCTGCCGTGATCCGTTGTGGTTGGGGGCTGGAGCGAAATCGCAATGGCGGGCACGCCGTGCTCGCTGTACTGACCCTGCCTGCGGTGGCCGGGAAGTTCGGCGTGCGCGGCGGCGGGTTCACGATGTCGAACTCTTCAGCCTGGGCGGTGGACCGCCAGCGCTGGGCGCACCAACCGGAGACCGACACGCGCATCGTCAACATGAACAAGCTCGGTCGTGCGTTGACCGAGTATCGGGACCCGCCCATCAAGCTGCTGTTCGTCTACAACTGCAATCCGCTGGCGACGATGCCAGACCAGAACCGCGTGCTCGAGGGACTGCTGCGCGAGGACCTCTTCACGATTGTCTTCGACCAAGTGCGCACGGATACCGCGGACTATGCCGACATGCTGCTGCCGGCGACGACGTTTCTCGAGCACTACGACATCGTGCCCGGGTACGGCTCCTACAGTCTTCAGTTGGTGCGCCCCATCGTCGAGGCGGCGGGCGAGGCGCGGACGAACCCGGAAGTGTTCGGTCAGCTAGCCGAGTGTCTCGGCTTTCACGCCGAAGAGTCGGAGGCGGAGACGTTGCTCCGCGTGGCCGCGGGCCTGCCGGAGGGCGTCAGAGACGCGTTGCTTGCCGACGAGGTCGTGAGCCCGCCTTGCGGCCTGAACCCGGTACAGTTCGTCGACCTCTTTCCGGCAACCGCGGACGGCAAGGTGAACCTCTTTCCCCGAGATCTCCGAAGTGCCGCACCCGACGGCCTGTATGCCTATCAGCCGGATCCCGGCACGCGCGAGTTCCCCCTCGCACTCATCTCGCCAGCCACCGAAAAAACGATCAGCTCGACTTTGGGTGAGCTGCAGCAAGACGTCTCGCGTCTGCTGATTCATCCCGCGGATGCGGATCCTCGCGGCATCGCGACCGACGACCCGATTCGCGTGTTCAACGGGCTTGGAGAGGTGCACTGCCTCGCCAAGGTCACCGACGAGATCACGCCGGGTACAGTCAGCCTGCCGAAAGGGCTCTGGCGGCACCACGTCCTGAATCACTCCACGGCCAACGCGCTGGTGCCCGACCAGTTGTCGGATCTCGGCGGCGGCGCCTGCTTCAACGACGCACGCGTCGAGATCGCGAAGCTGGCGAGCGTGGCGCTTGGAGACGAACGGCTCGCAGTCTGGGTGGCCTCGCAGGGTACGCGTCAGGTGTCGTAGGTCGGTATGTCGGAGGCATGCTCGGGCTCGAGCCACAATACCCCGTAGGGTCCCAGCGGCATCACGAGCGCTCCCCCGGCCGCGGTGACCTCGCGGCGCTTGATGATGTCCACCCACACGGATGGTCCGCCACCGACGAGCGCCAGCGGCAGGTGGAGGGTGAACGGTTGCGCTGTGACATTGTGGACGGCCACGAGCCGAGGGCGACCCCCGCGCCCACCGCGCACTAACAGGAACGCACGCTCGTCGACGTCGAGGACCTCCTGCGGCGAGTTGGGATGGAACGCCGCGTGCGCGATTCGGCGCTTGATGAGACGGCGAAACCTGGTCGCCGTTTTGTGGGCGGAGCTCTTGCGGTCGAGCAGCATCGCGTAGAGGCTGGCCTCGTCTATCGTCTTCCTGTTGATGCTGCGGGCCTCCCGTCCGGCAAGAATGGCCTCCGCATCGTTCTTCGCTCCGAAGAGCGCCGGCAAGTACACACCAGCAACGCCTCGAATGGCGAGTGCAATGGCGCGCGCACAGATGTAGCGATCGACTTGCAAGTCCACCGATTCGTCCACATCGTCACGATTCAGGGCGCTGTAGTAGCTGATGTTCAGCTCATAGGCGCTCTTGGTGCCGTCGCCATCGTCCTTGTAAGAGACAAGTCCCCCATGCTCCGTCGTCTTTTCCACGAGCGCGTTGATCTGGTCGGCAGTCAGCAAGCCTTGCGCACCGAGCAAGCCGATGCCATCGTGCGACGAGAGGAAGTTGAAGAATGCCGTGGTATCGGAGGGCGGTGCCAGCGTCTTCGCCCATGCGTTCAGCGTCTTGGTATTACCCGCGTGCAGGGTGTGCAAGAGCAGCGGTGGTAGCGCGAAGTTGTACACCATCTGCGCTTCGTTGGCGCCATCTCCGAAGTACGTCACATTATCCGCATGCGGCACGTTGGTCTCGCTGATGAGCGCGACGTGCGGTGCGACGATATCGAGGATTGCCCGAAACAGTTGCACGAGCGCATGCCCTTGCTGCAAATGGGCACAGCTCGTGCCGAGCTCGCGCCAGATGTAGGTCACCGCGTCGAGCCGAATGGCGTCGGCGCCCCGCATCACGTAGTGCAGTAGCACCTCGACGACGCGCTGCAGCACGCGCGGATTCTTGAAGTTCAGATCGACCTGGTCGGGGCTGAACGTCGTCCAGACGAAGCGCTGACCGTTGATGGTGCGGTACGGTGTGAGCAGGCTGGAGGTCCGCGGTCTGAGGATCAGGCCGAGATGGTCGTCGCTGATGGCGTCCTTCGTGGTGAATGCGACGAAGAACTCTTCGTACCCGGGACGTCCGTTGAGATATCGCTGGAACCAGCGGCTCTTGCTCGATGCATGGTTGAACACACCGTCGAACATGAGGCGGAAATTGCGCGAGAGGCGGTTGATATCGTCCCACTTGCCGAGCCTCGGATCCACCTCCTCGTAGTCGATGATGGAAAAGCCACGGTCCGACGAGTAAGGAAAGAACGGCAAGATGTGCACCATGTTGATGGTGCCGCGCATGAACCGCAGGAGGAAGTCGGAGAGGACTTGGAGCGGCGGGCGGCCTGGGCTCGTCAGCAGATCCCCGTAGGTGATCAACACGATGTCGCGCTCGTTGAAGCGCTCCCGGGGATCGAACTCGCGCTCCGCCTCGATCATCTCGGGCGTCTTGTGCGCGTAATGGACCTTCATCAAGCGGTCCAGCTCGACGAAGCATTCCTCGGCGCGTTGGCGACCGTAGAGAAACGTCAGGACATCGACAAGACGAGCACGTTGCTCGACCGTGAGCTGCAGCAGCGGGCGGGCGTAGTCAGGTCCTGAAAGATAAGGCAGCAGATGGAGTGGAGGCCGTTGATCGGCCTCCACGGCATCAGAGACCGCGACAGCCATCAACATTTAGGGTAACACAAGAATCAGGGCTCAGGGGCAGGGGTCAGGGTCGGATGGTAGGGCGCGTTCGCCGACTCGTCCGCCGTAGCGCGAAGCGCGAAGGCGTGAACGCGCCGTCACGGCCGCCTCGGCGAGGCGGCCCTACCTACGTATTGGGCTATCCTCTGAGATGATGAAGTCTGTCGCGCGCTGCCCTTGGGCGGGCACCGACCCCCTCTACATCGCCTATCACGACACCGAGTGGGGTGTGCCTCAACACGACGACCGCCACCTGTTCGAGATGCTGGTGCTAGAAGGTGCGCAGGCCGGCCTGAGCTGGATCACGATTCTGCGCAAGCGCCAGGCCTACAAGGCTGCGTTCGACAACTTCGATATTGCGACGGTGGCGTCGTACAAGCGGCGTAAACAGGCCGCCTTGCTGCGCGACGCGGGTATCGTGCGGAACCGCCTCAAGATCGAAGCCGCCATCAAGAACGCGGGCGTCGTTTTGACAATTATCGAGGAGCTCGGTAGCTTCGATGCGTATCTGTGGCGCTTCGTGGACGGTCGGCCGCGCGTCAACCGCTGGCGCTCGCTGGCGGACATTCCGGCGCAAACGTCGGAATCAGATGCACTCAGTCGTGACCTCCGGCAGCGAGGGTGCTCGTTCGTGGGCTCGACGATCTGCTATGCGTTCATGCAGGCGGTCGGTCTGGTCAATGACCATGTGATCACCTGCTTCCGGCACAGCGCGCTACGGCCGCCTCGAGGCCGCGCCGGAAGCCTTCAGGGCTTGTAACGGACGGCACAGTGGAGACCGCGTCGTAACAGCCAGGAAAACTGCCGCCAAAGAGGGCGGAGCGGCTCCCGAGCAAACCCAACCATCACCTGCCTTCGGTCGTCTAAGACGCAAGCTCCGGTGTCTAATCAGCCAAGGGCTTGCCCCTTGTTCTCCCTCAGTTCGCGCGGATCCCCCCGGGGGGAACAGAACCCCTCGGATGAGTGGGTGTATCTGCTCGACGCCATGTCTCGTTGTTATGGCGTTGGAACGCAGTAGGTGGCTATGACTGTCCGCTTTCGCACAGCCAGATCGTTTCTTAGCTCTGCAGTTATTACCGCCCTCGCGGCTGGATGTTCCGGCGCGCGCGCCGTGGAGCCGGCCGCTGGCGGGCATGGCGGCAGGACCAGTGTCGTGACACGCAAAGATGTCGTCCAGACGGTTCGCCTGCACGGGCTCGTCGAAGCGGTGGAGTCCACGCCCATCGCAACACCACGGCTCTCGGGTGCGCAAAGCGGTGGCCTCGTCATCACACGTCTGATGGCCAATGGCGCGCGTGTCGAGCCTGGGGACATTCTCGTCGAGTTCGATCGTCAGGAGCAGATCAATGCGGCGCTCGAGAAGCGGGCGGAATGGCAGGATCTGGTCGCGCAAATCGAGAAGAAGAAGGCGGAGCAGGCGGAGCTGCGAGCGAAGGACCTGACCGAGCTGGAAAACGCCAAGAACGCGGCGGAGACGGCTCGGCTCGAGACGCTCAAGAACGAGATGCTGCCGGTCATCGAGATCGAGAAGAATACGAACGCGTTCGAAGCCGCCCAAGCGCGCCATGAGCAGCTGCAGGAAAGCCTTGCCTTGAAGCGCCAAGCGGCGCAGGCGGAGCTGAAGATGCTGGAGGTCCAGCGCGATCGGGCCACGGCGGAGTTTCGCCAGGCCGAAGAGAACGCCGAGCGCATGATTGTGGCGTCCCCGATGGACGGCCTCGTGGTGCTCAAGACCAACTGGCGAGGCGGTGGAATGAGCGACATCCAGGAGGGTGACGAGATGTGGCCCGGACGACCGGTGATGCAGGTCGTCAATCCCAAGCAGATGCGTGTCCGCGTGAGGGTGAATCAGGGCGACCTCCCGGGCTTGCGCAGGGGGCTCGCGGCCCGGATCGAGCTCGATGCGTTCCCAGGCCATACATATCCGGGACGGCTGGAGCGCCTCGCACCGGTCGGCCTGACCAGCACGCTCTCGACAGCCGTGCGATCGTACGTGGCCGTGTTCGCACTCGATCAGCCAGATCGGCGCGTGGCTCCAGATCTCTCTGCAGCGGTCGATGTCGAGGTTGCACGCTGGCGGCAAGCCCTGAGCGTCCCGCGCAGCGCGATTCGGCGAGCAGGATCGGCGGGCTACGAGATCGCGGTGGCAACCGGCGAGGGGGCCATCGACTGGCGTCCGGTCGAGGTGACGGCATTGACTGACATGGAAGCCGTGATTGGCGAGGGTGTCACGGCCGACGATAGGGTGGTGATGACGCCGCCCAGCGAAGGAGCATCGGAGTGAGGCGGCGTTGGCCACGCAGATGTCTAGGCATCCTCGCGGTCGGGAGTCTGATCGCGGTTGCTTCAGCGCGATGCAGCAGCTCGTCTGCCGACGTCATTCGCGCCACTGTCCCGACCGCGGAAGTGAAGCGGGGTGAGTTCGCGGATCGCATGACACTCAGGGGCGAGATTTCGCCGATCCGGTCTCTCGTGCTGAACGCGCCATCCCGAGCCGGCGAGCTCCAAATCATCAAGCTTGCGCCCAACGGCAGTCCGGTCAAGAAAGGCGATGTTGTCGTGGAGTTCGACGTCAGCACCGTCCGGCGTACGCTCGATGAAAAACGCTCGGAGCTGAAGCAAGCGCGTGCGGAGATCGAGAGGGCCCGCGCGCAGGGTAGCATCGCCGAGGAGGAGAGCTTGACCACGCAGCTCGGCGCCAACTACAACGTCGAGCGGTCGCGCCTCGACGTCGAGACGAGCGACGTCCTGTCACGGATCGAGAGCGAGCAGAACAAGCTGAAGCTGGCGGACGCCGAACAGCTGTTAGATGAGGCCACGGTGAGCGTCGAATCCGATCACGCGACAACCGAGGCCGACGTCAAGGCGCTGCAGCAAAAGCAAACGAAGGTCGAAGCGGATGTCTCCCTGGCGGAGCACAATCTCTCTGCCCTGACGCTGCGTGCGCCGACCGATGGCATCGTCTCCATCCAGCCGAACTATCGCGCTTCCAGCCCCGGCAGCGGTGGTGCGCGCGAGTTCCGTCCTGGTGACAGTGCCTGGTCAGGCGCGGCCATCGTCACCTTGCCGGATCTCTCCGAGGTCACGGTGTTGGCGCGCATCGACGAGAGTGATCGCAGCCGTCTCTCCGAGGGCCTGCGGGCGATGGTCCGGGTCGAGGCATTGCCCGGCGTAGAGCTTCCGGGACGCATTAGCCAGCTCAGCACGCTTGCGAAGCCGGAGATCACGGGCACCTGGCCGCCGCCGCGACGGTTCGACGTCACGATCCTGCTCGAGAAGGTGGACCCTCGGTTGCGGCCCGGCATGTCGGCGACCGCGCGCCTGATCATCGACCGCGCGCCCAAGGCGCTGATCATCCCGACCGACGCGCTCTTCCAGCGCGACGGCCAACCGACGGTCTACGTGCAAACGTCCGACGGATTCGTCAGGCGTCACGTACGCGTCGCACGGCGCGGCCAGGAAATCGTCGCGATCGCCTCCGGCGTATCGGCAGGAGAACGCGTCGCGCTACGAGCACCTGACCAGAACAGCGGAACAGGAGGGGGCCAATGAGCCCGAGACGGCGACAACGCCTCGTGTGGCTGCTGGCGGGAACCGCAGGCTTGGTCGTCGTCGCGAGCGCCGTCACCGCCGGGCTTGGGAAGCTCCGCTCGCGCAGCACCGAGATCCCGTTCGCGCCTGCCGAGCGAAGCTCGCTCGATCAAACCGTGCACCTGAAGGGCGAGCTCCGTACGACCAAGTCGACGATGATCCAGGCGCCTCCCGTTCCGGGAACGATGCGGATCCTATCGCTGCTGCCAACGGGCACTGCAGTGCAGAAGGGAGACCTCGTACTGAGCTTCGATACCGCCGACCAGGAGTATCAGTTGGGGCAGGCGCAATCGCAGCTGCGTGAAGCGGAGTATGAAATCGACAAGCTGGAGGCGGACAACGCCGTGCAAGCGGCAAAGGACGAGGTCGATTTGTTGAGCGCGCGCTACGACGTCCGGGCGGCGGAGCTGGATATCCGCGGGAACGAGCTCGTTGGCAAGGTCGAGGCGCGCAAGAACGAGCTCACTCTCGAAGAGGCGGGCCGCAAGCTGGAAGAGCTCGAACGGAATGTCCGTGAGCGCTCGACTACGAGCCGCGCGGCGCTCGATGTCGCACGTGAGAAGCGCAACAAAGCGCTCATCGCCATCAAGGAGGCTGAGCGCAACATCGCGCAAATGACGATCGTCGCCCCGTTCGATGGGGTCCTGTCGGTGCTCGCGAATCGGGACGCCGCCGGTGGCATTTTCTACCCGGGCATTGTCCTGCCTGAGTACGCGGAGGGCGACATGGCCTCGCCGGGCCGTCCGATCGCGGAGCTGCTCGATGTGACGCAGCTCGAGGTTCTCGCCAAGGCGCCAGAGTCGGTTGGCGCGACCTTGGCGCCCAAGCAGCGCGCCAAGGTCTCCATCGACAGCCGCGGCGGACGGGCGTATCGGGCGCACGTGAAGACCGTTGGCGCGGTCGCAAGCCGCGGTAAGTGGTGGAACGCCGGCACCGCGCGTGAGTTCGACGTCACGCTCGAGCTCGAAGGAGAGCACACCGCGCTGAAGCCCGGGCAAACGCTCCGTGTGGAGGTCGCGGCTGCGCCGCTCGAAGACGTGGTACACGTCCCGCGCCAGGCAGTCTTCGATCAACGAGGTGCTTCTGTGGTCTACGTACGCAACGCTCGTGGCTTCGAGGCGCATGAGGTGAAGGTCGTGCGCCGTACGGAGACGCGGGCTGTGCTGGAGGGGCTAGAGGAGGGCCTGGAGGTCGCGTTGGTCAATCCCGAGGAGGCCCCCGCATCGCGAAACAGTCCCACCCCATCCACTCCCACCGCGCCCCTGGGGACATGATGAGCGACCGAGCCACACCGGTCGATAAATCGCGCACCACAGGGCTCACGCGCCTCGTGCCCGATTTGCGTCTTGGTCTCGAGAACCTGCGTCTCCACAAGCTGCGCTCGCTGCTCACGATGCTCGGCATGATCTGCGGCGTCGCCGCCGTCGTGTCGATGCTCTCGATCGGTGCCGGTGCGCAGCAGCATGTCCTCGAGTTCATCGAGAACCTCGGCGTACGCAACCTCATCGTCGAGGCGCGGGAGGCCGCCGACCAGGAAGAGTTCATCCAAGTGCGTCAGATCTCGCCCGGGCTCACATTTCGCGATGTGAGACTGATCGACGCAAACCTCGCAGGGGTTACGGCAATCTCGCCACGCAAACGGTTCACGCCATCCACCGTGTTGCCCAGGCCAGGGCGCGAGACACCTACCGTGTATGGCGTGCTTCCCGTGTATCGGCGTATCAGCAACCTCCGCATGGCATCGGGGCGCTTCTTCGACGAGGATGAAGCGACGCGCGCCTCGCCAGTCTGCGTGCTCGGCGAGGCGGTTGCGAGCGACCTCTTCGGCAGCCGCTCTGCGCTTGGCCAATTCGTGAAGATCCACGAACAGTGGTTCCGCGTGATCGGGGTCGCCGGACCGCAGCTCAGCGCTCCAGGCGAGGTCGCGGGCTTACCGTCAGAGGATAGAAACAACCTCATTTACGTGCCGCTTGCAGGAGCTATGCTCCGCCTCGAGGACAACAAGACCCGGATTCGCGACGAGATTGACGCCATCTACGTGCAGCTCCAATCGCCAGAACAGAGCCCGCGGGCGGCCGGCATCGTGCGTGGCCTCCTGAACGACTCGCACAAAGGCGCAGGCGACTTCTCCGTCTACGTGCCGGCACAGCTCCTGGCCGAGCAGCAGCGCACCCGCCGCATCTTCGAGATGGTCATGGTGGCCATTGCCTCGATCTCGTTGCTCGTGGGCGGCATCGGCATCATGAACATCATGCTCGCCAGTGTGCTCGAGCGCACCCGTGAGATTGGCGTCCGGCGCGCCGTGGGCGCACGCCGCAGCGAGATTGTCCGGCAGTTCCTCATGGAGGCGACGATCATCTCCTGCGCCGGCGGCCTGATCGGCGTCCTCGTCGGTTTTGGCCTCTCGGAGCTCGTCGCCTATTTCGCGGGCTGGACCACCATCATCACGCCAACCTCCGTGCTGCTCGCCTTCTTCGTGTCGCTCGTCGTCGGCTTGGTTTTTGGCGTCTACCCTGCGCGGACAGCGGCGCACCTCGACCCCGTCGAAGCGCTGCGTTACGAGTAGGATTCAGAGCTCAGAACGATAAGCGTCAGGGACCTCACGTCAGTTACAATCACGCTCGTCCATGCCACTCGTCGTCTTGGTCAGCTCGATGCTGGCCGTCATCCTGCTGATCGCACGCCTCCGGGTGCATGCGGTCCTCGCTTTGTTCCTCGGCGCGCTGTTCGTTGCGTTGTTCAGTCCCGGCGTACCCTTGGCCGACGCGGCGTCGGCCACCGCGACCGAGTTCGGTGTCGTGTGCGGCCGCATCGGGATCGTCATCGCTCTCGCGTCTGTCATCGGCTTTGCTCTCCAGCACAGCGGTGGCGCCGCGCGCATCAGCCAAGCCTTTCTGAGCCTGACCGGTGAGCGACGGGCGCATATGTCGCTCTGGGCCTCTGGCTACGTCCTGTCGGTGCCCGTTTTCTTCGATACCGTGTTCTTCCTCATGGCGCCCATCATCCGGGCGATGTACCGGCGCACCGGCCACAACTATCCGCTCTATCTCTGTGCAACGCTGGCGGGCGGCGCCGCCACACATGTCTTCGTGCCGCCGACGCCAGGGCCACTCGCCATGGGCGCCACATTGGGCGTCGACCTTGGCCTGCTCATCATCATGGGATCAGTGGTCGCCCTGGGCGGATCGATGGCCGGCGTGGCGTACGGCCACTGGATCAATCGGCGCTGGGATGGTGGGAATCCGCTCGCCACGGTCGACGCCACCGTCGACGCGGAGCCGGCGGCCGACCTGAGCCGCGCGCCCTCGACCGGCTACGCCTTTCTCCCGGTCGTCTTGCCCGTCGTCCTGATCGCGTCGCGCACCATCCTCACGACGCTCGAGCTGCAATTCCCCGGCGCCGAGCTCGTGGCCTTTCTCGGTGATCCAAATACGGCGCTGCTGTTGTCGGCTGTCCTGGCGCTCGACATGGCGCGGCGGACGCGTGGAATGACGATGAGCGACCTCGGCACGTTTTCAGAGGGCGCGCTGGCAACCGCCGGCACCATTATTCTGATCACCGCGGCGGGCGGCGCCTACGGGGCCATGCTCACCCGGGCGGGCGCGGGCGCCAGCCTGGCGGATGTCGCCGATGCGATGCACTTGCCGCTCTTGCTGCTAGCGTATCTGATGGCAGCCCTCCTCAAGGTGGCGCAGGGCTCGAGCACGGTGGCCATGATCACGACCGCTTCCGTACTGCAGGGTATTTACGCGTCAGGGATGAGCGGCCTGCCACATCCCGTGTACGCCACGTTGGCCATCTCGGGTGGCTCGCTGGTGGTGTCGTGGATGAACGACAGCGGCTTCTGGGTGATCTCGCGCATGGCGCGTCTCTCGGAGCGCGATACCTTCAGGCTGTGGACACCGGTGGCGGCGATTACGGGCACCGTCGGTTTTCTGATTGTGGTCGTCCTGAGCTGGCTCGTGCCGCTGCGACCGTAGCGCCTGCTCCAGTCTCGGCAAAAGCGTCGCAGCAACGGTAGCGGAGGTCATCGTGGTGGATCCCATCTCACGTCAGGAATTTCTTCAGCGAACCGCGATGGCCGGCGTGAGCCTCTTGGTCGCGTCGATAAGTGATGTGGCCACGGCTCAGCGCCGGGCCATACGCGTCGGGGTCATCGGCTGTGGGAGCGTCTCATCACAATATTTGCCACATCTGTCCAAGTCGCCTCATGTCGAGCTCGTGAGCACGTGCGACATCATCTACGAGCGAGCGCAACATCGCGCCGCCGAGTATCGCGTTCCGAATCACTATCCCCATGTGGATGAAATGTTGGCCGGCGCGCCGTTCGATCTGTTCGTGAACCTGACCGATATGCAGGAACACGGCAGCCTCAACAGGCTGGCCTTGCTTGCGAGCAAACATGTCTGGAGCGAAAAGCCACTGGCCAACAGCTACGAGGAAGGCAAGGATCTGTTGGACCTCGCGCATAGCCGGAAGCTTCGCATCTGGGGCGCGCCCGCCGTGGTCAACAGCCCGCAGTTTGCCTTCATGGCGGCGACCATCCGCGAGGGCAAGCTAGGGAGAGTTTCCAGCGCGCATGCGCACTATGGTCATCTGGGGCCCACGTGGTCGGCATTCTTCTATGAAAAGGGCGGCGGCAGCTTGCCCGATCTCGGCGTCTACAATCTCGCCACGCTGACAGGCTTACTGGGCCCTGCCCGTGCTGTGATGGCGATGACCGCCATCGTCACCCCCGAGCGAACGGTCGACAACAAGGGAAAGATACGCGTCGAAGCCGAAGACAATGCGATGCTGCTGATGGATCATGGTGATGGCCTCATCTCCCACGTGCAGTGTGGTTTCAATTACTTCGATCCGTACGGTCACGGCGGCCAGGGACAAGAGGGCCACACCATTACCGTATGGGGCACCCGTGGGAACATGGGCCTCGTCGGCTACGACTGGGCGCCATTTGGCGTGGATCTCGCCACGATCGATCACGAAAAGCCACAACGCTTCGCGCCCGATCCCGGCTCGTACGTGTGGCAGCAAGGTGCGACAGTCGTCGCCGAAGCCTTGCTCACGGGACGCGAGCCGTCGATTGCCGTCGAGCACGCGCTCCACGTGCTCGAGATCATCGAAGCTGCGCGCGCATCGGCGAACAGCGGAAAGAAGATCGGGTTACGTTCGGGCTTCAAGTGGCCGATGGTGTGAGGAATGGGGACAGACCTTTTCTCGTCTGCTGCCTTACTCCTCACATAAAAGGCCCGTCCTCTTCTTCCTTGGTGTGATCCCGATCTCGGTCGTTGACACCCAACGCTCGCCCGCCTATACTAAATCGTTTGAACACGCAGTAGGTTCATCCGTCGCAGAGCGTCGCGCTTGGTGCGTTCACCTGTGTACTCAGGGGTGTTGTCGCCCGTGCCACGAACCACGGGCCTACGAGGATGGGCATCATGAGGCTGAGATCCCGCATGCAAAGGTTGTCGGCATCACTTGTGTGCGTGGCCGTGAGCCTGGCCGGCACGGCGGTATACGCGCAATATCGAGCCAGCCTTTCGGGCACCGTCAAGGATCCCCAGGGCGCTGTCGTTCCAGGCGCTACGGTCACGCTCCGCGACAAGGAGACGAACCGGACTCTTACCACCACGAGCAACGAGCAGGGCGTCTACGTCTTCACCGCGCTCGCAGCCCGGACCTATTCGCTGGCTGTGGAGCTGCAAGGCTTCAAGCGGAAGGTCCTGGACGATGTCCGGATCATCGCTGAGCAGTCGAACGCGCTCGACGTCGCGTTGGAGCTTGGCGGGACCGCCGAAACGGTCACGGTCAGCGATGCCGCGCCGCTGCTCGACACCGCCACGGGCAACATCAGCGGCACCGTGACCGCCGAGCAGATTCAGTCGCTCCCCTCCTACGGGCGCGATCCGTTCCAGCTCCTCCAGTTCGCCCCGGGCGCGTTCGGCGACGGGGCGCGTAGCGCGGGCGGCGGCACGCAGAACCTGCCCGCGACGACGATCGGCGGCACCGGCAACGCGTCGGGCGTCTTCGCCACCGAGAACGGCGGCCAGATCGTGGCGAACGGCGCGCGCACGGGCGAGAACAACTACCAAATCGACGGCGTCGGCCTGACGAGCGTGTCGTGGGGCGGGACGTCGGTCATCACCCCGAACGAGGACTCGATCAAGGAGATCAAGATCGTCACGAACAACTACGATGCCGAGTTCGGCCGGTACCGCGGCGCGCAGGTGCAGATCATCTCGCAGAACGGCACCAACGATTTCCACGGCAGCGCCTTCTTGCGACGGATCACCCCGGGAATGAGCGCCTTCCAGGAGTACAACGGGTCCGGCAAGGCCGTGGAACGCAACCAGGCGTTGCTGAACGACATCGGCGCCACGCTCGGCGGCCCGATCCTCCGCAACCGGCTGTTCGGGTTCTTCTCCTACGAGACGATCCGCGACTCGGCTTCCAACATCACCCAGGGGTGGTACATGACGCCGCAGTACATGGGGACCGCCGCCCCGTCCGCCAGCGCCGCCGAGCGCTTCCTGTCGTTCCCGGGATCCTCGCCGCTCGCCGGCACCGTCCTCATGGGCGCCAACGACGGCCACTCCTGCAGCGACATCGGGCTCGGCGAGGGCGTCAACTGCCGGTTCATCCAGGGGCAGGGCCTCGACCTCGGCCGTCCGCTGTCCCGGGATCGGTTCCCTGTGGGGACGCGGGATCCGTCGTTCATCGACCCCTTCAGCCCCGGCCTGGGCGGCGATGGGACCGGCCGCCCGTCGAACCTGGACGGCGTGCCCGACATGGTGTTCGTGGCGAACGCCAACCCCAACGAGAGCACGAACTCGCAGTACAACATGCGCGTGGACTTCAACGCGACCGCCAGAGACCTCATCGCGTTCAGCATGTACCAGGTGCCTGTCAGCAACGACTCCATCAACGGCTCGCTCCGCGAGATGAACCAGTTCCACCACACGCAGAACAACGGCGCGGAGACCGTGCTCTGGAACCGCACCTTCTCCTCGACGCTGCTGAACGAGGTCCGGGTCAACCACGCGGGCTGGAGCTGGGACGATCTGGGGAACAATCCGGACGGCCCGTGGGGCCTGCCGTCCACGTTCATCCAGAACGTCGACGGGAGCGCCACGCTCGGGACCATCGAGGACAACCACCTGGACTTCGGGATCGGCGCACCCGGCCTGTTCAACCAGGACACCTACGGCTTCAAGAACGTGCTAACCAAGGTCCACAAGAGCCATCTGCTGAAGATGGGCGGCGAAGTGACCTACATGACGTTTGTCGACACCGCGCCGTGGTCGGCCAGGCCGTCGTACTACTTCAACAACATGTGGGACTTCCTGAACGACGCGCCGTCGGAGGAGAACGCCACCTTCGATCCGCTCACCGGCGTGCCGACCGACTTCCGGAAGGACACGCAGCAGACGCTCTATGCCCTGTTCGTCCAGGACGACTGGAAGGTCCGTGACAACCTGACGCTGACCCTCGGCCTCCGCTGGGAGTACTTCGGCTCCATCTCGGAGGACACCGACGACCTGAGCGCCGTCGTGCTCGGGTCGGGCGACGCCGCGCTCACCGATCTCCGCCTGCGCCTCGGGGGGACGCTCTACGAGTCCAACAAGACGGACTTCGGCCCGCAGGCGGGCTTCGCCTGGACGCCGACCCGCTTCAACGGGAAGATGGTGGTCCGCGGCGGCGTCGGCCTCGCCTACAACGGCTTGGACCAGGCGATCTCGCTGAACGGCCGCAACAACGCGCCGTTCCTTTCGGCTGCGGGCAACCTGACCGGCGGCCAGATCGTGTACGGCGTGGACAGCTTCCCGGCCGAGGTCAACTCGTTCTCAGGCTACGCCTCCAACCCGGCGACAATCGCCAGCTTCGATCCCGAGACCAACCTGCCGGTGCCGGGCCCCAACTTCGCGCGGATCGGGCTCACCGGCTTCCCGGCGGAATGGCCGACGACGCGCATGCTCCGCTACTCGGTCGACGCCGAGTACGACCTCGGCAGCAGCTGGGTGGCGAGCCTCGGCTACCAGGGCAGCACCACGGACCACCTGACGCGGCTATACAACCTGAACCTCGTCTCCGCCGTCCAGGGCATCCCGTTCAACCCGGTCGTGAACCAACTCACCTGGTACGCGAACGATGGCGAGGCGAGCTTCAACGCGCTCCTCGCCGGTATTCGCCACCGGTTCAGCAACTCATTCCAGCTGGACGCGCAGTACCGGCTGAGCCGGAGCTACGACCACGGCTCCAACAACTTCGCGCAGGACCACTACGTGTACGACCCCGAGGCAGCCTGGGGACCGTCGGACTACGACGCCACTCACACGTTCAAGTTCTGGGGCGTGTGGTCGCCCCAGCTCTCGGACAATCCTGACAGCTTGCTCGAGAAGATCGCCGGTGGCTGGACGCTCAGCGGCATCGTCAACGCGCACTCCGCGTTCCCGTGGACGCCGATCTACGCGGGGCTCGGCTGCGGCGTGGTGTACGCGGAGAGCTCAGGCAACTGCGATCTGCGCCCGGCGGCCTACCTCGGCGGCGCGCTGAGCGACTACGGCGACGACGCGTTCCGCCGGCCGGGCGGGAACTTCCCGGACGGCGGGCCGGCGTACTTCACCGAGCCAGTGCGCGAGCAGGGTCCGTCGTTCGTGTCGATCGTCGAGGGGGAGAATCCTCCGGGGCCGATCCCGGAGCGGCCCGGCGTCGCGCGCAACTCGTTCCGCGGGCCCCGCTACTTCAACGTGGACGCGACCATCAGCAAGGCGTTCGGCCTGCCGGCAATGCCCGGGCTCGGGAACGCGGCGCGGCTGGAGATCCGCGCAAACATCTACAACGTGTTCAACGCCGTGAACCTCTTCAACCTCCAGACCAACATTTTCGACTCGCATTTCAGCGAAGCCCAGGATGCGCTTGGGGGGCGGACGGTGGAGGTGCAGGCGAGGTTCAGCTTCTGAACGTGCCCGGCGACCCCGGTACGGTGCCTCGGACCGCTATGCGGCCGTCGCGCACATCTTGTTTTCGTTGTGCGACCGGCCGGGAATATCAAGGGGCAGCGTCCTTGGCCGGCTATCGGGGTCGCCGGCTCTTCCCAGCGCGCGGTGTCGGCTCGGCCTCGTCCAGGTCGAGACGTGGCGACGACGTTGCCGTGTCGTTTCCACGCAGCCGCTGGAAAGCGGCCCGCGCTCGCGCGGCATCCTCCTTTCGCCCGACCCTCGCGTAGGCGTTGCCCAGCGTGAATTGAAACTGCGGCTCGTCGGGCACCATGCGAGCCGCCGCTTCGAGCGCTGGAATCGCGCGCGTGATGTCGCCGGTGTCGAAGTACAGCAATCCCAGCAAGTAGTGGCCGAACGGATAGTCTGGCTGGAGCTTCACGACTTCCTGGGCGAACGGGATGCCGGCGGCGGAATCCACACGGTAGCGTGCGGCGGCAATCTGCATGCGTGCGCGGACGTGAGAGGGATCGCGCTTGATCTCCTCCCGGAACTCGGCGACCGCACGCTCGCGATCCTCCGTCGCGAGCAGGAAACGACCGTACGCGTAGTGAACGTTCGGGAAGCTCGGTGCCTCCTGCACCAGGGCGCTGTAGTGCTCCCTCGCCTCGGCGAACTGCTTGGACAGGCTGTGGCGCTCGGCGCGACCTGCGCGCAGCAAAATCTGACGGCGCGGCGAGCCCTCCGGCGGCGCGTCGTTTGGACGGATTAACAGAACGGCCAAGCCAAGCGCGACATCGAGGTTGTCATCCTCGACGTCGGCGGCCACCAGAGGCCGCGCGGCTTCGATGGCGCGCTCGTAGCGGCCCGCACGAAGCAAGAGCATCGCCTCGTGATAGACGAGCACGTGAAGCAGCTGGTCGTCCTTCTGGACGCCCAGCGTCTTAGCGGCCTGGATGTGCTGCGTCGCGCTTGCATTGCGATCGAGCTGGTACTCGCAGAGCGCCAGCATTAGGTGTGCGGTGCCGTTCTTCGGATTCTGGGAGACCACGCGCTGGAAGGCCCGCGCCGCGTCCGCGTGCAGGTCCCGGTCGTAGAGGATGGTGCCGAGTGACCACCAACCCTCCGTCCAGTCGGGCTGCAGGGCCAACGCCTGGCGATAGAGACCCGATGCTTCGTCCAGGCGGCCTGCGTCACGCGCGGCGTCGGCGCGGACAGCAATGGTTGCAAAGCCGGAAGCCGTTGACGAGCGAGCCTGTCCGGGGGCCGCGTGAACAGGCATGTGGCCAGCGACCAAGACGCCCGTGATGATTCCTTCAGAGACACGGAGGCGTCTCGCAAATCTCAGAACCGTCATGTTCATGCTCGAGCATATCAATAAAAGCGGGCACGAACTCTTGAGAACGCGAAACTTGACGCATTGAGTCAAGTTTCGGGGCTCGCAAGTGAGCGTCTCGGAGCGCGGCCGGAGGACGCGGCCCGCTAGAAGTGCATCCGCGGAGCGTGCAGTTCTCACTGGGCTATGCTTTCTGAGCGCTATGCTTTCTGAGGCAGCTTCACCGAAAGCGCCCTCGCATCCGATTGCTCTGGTTGGGAAGCCATCATGCATGATCTGGCTCGCGGCGTGATATCCGGTGTGCTGGTCGGTGTCGTCACGTGCGCCCACGGGGCCTTCGCTCAGCCGACCGTCCGAAACGTGATTCTCATCACGATGGACGGCGTGCGCGTCGAGGAGATCTTCGGTGGCCTGGATCTGGCTGTCCTCGAGTCGACACTCGAGAAGGGAGTCGAGCTCGAGGAGCAGCCTGCCTACGAGAAGTATTGGGCTGCAACACCGGAGGAACGGCGAGTCAAGCTGATGCCGTTCTTCTGGCAGACGCTCATGCGGCAGCATGGCTCGATTGCTGGGAACAGGGCACGCGGCAGCCGTGTCTGGATCACCAATCGTCACGGGTTTTCCTATCCGGGATACTCGGAGATCCTCGTGGGCGAGGCGCACGATGAGATCGACAGCAACGATAAGACGTTCTATCCGTATCCGACCGTGTTGGAGTTCCTCAGGCAACGCCTGGGTCGCACTGACAGAAGCGTTGCCATGTTTGGCTCCTGGGAAACATTCAATTGGATCGTCCAGCGCAAGGAGCGGCAGATCTTCGTCAACGCGGGGTACGAGGACTACGACGCGCCCGGTGCCGTTATCGACGCGCTGAACACGCTGCAGCACGAAGCAAGAGGAGATGCAGACGATGATCGGTTAGACGCGTTCACGTTTCGCTTCGCGATGGCGCACCTCCGCCGGCACCGACCGCGGGTGCTCTACCTAGCGTTCAGCGAAACGGATGTGGATGCACACCAGGGTCGATACAACCGCCTGCTCGACACGCTGGCGCGGCTGGACGGATATCTGCGTGAGCTCTGGACGTTCCTCGAGTCCGATCCGCAGTACCGGGGGCAAACAGCACTGCTCATCACCACGGACCACGGCCGGGGCCACACGGTCAAGGACTGGTCGGAGCACGGCAAGATCGATGGCGCACAGGACGTCTGGCAAGCGTATGTCGTTCCGGGCGTCCCGCTGCGCGGCGAGTGGTCGCAGGCCGAAACGGTCTATGCCAATCAGATTGCCGCCACGATTGCGCAGTTGCTCGGGTTCGAGTATCGCGCCGAGTATCCGGGCGCGGGCAAGCCGATTGCGCAGCTCTTCAGATAGTGCAGGTGCTGCGACGAGACCGCCGTACTCTCGTCTTGGCTACGGCCTCCTTTCACGCTCACGAACATCCATCCGCGCTCCTTCAGAAGATTCACCGTTACTTGGAATTTACCGGTGCGCGGACGTCGCGTCATACGTCTGTCATCACCCGCCGTTACGCTCAGCGGCAGCTCCCACCACGTGGGAAGGAGGATGCAGGATGTCGACAGGCGTTCATGAGCCGCTCCTGCGGCTCGGGGAAACATTCGAAGAAGTGATGGCCAGGCGCGTGGGTCGCCGGAGCTTCATCAAGGGCGCAGCTGCAGCCGCGCCTCTGCTCGTCGTTGCACCAACGGCGCTGGCCGAGCCGTCTGGCGCCGATACGGCAACACGACCGCTCGGCGGATCGAACGGTTTGACCTTCAAGACGATCCCGTTGCAGTCTGGCGAGCAGGTGGTCGTGCCGCCGGGCTACCGCGCGGCGGTCGTAGCCCGATGGGGTGACCCGCTCCACGATGGCGTTCCCACGTTCGATCCGCTTGGCCAGACACCCATACAACAGGCCCAACAGGTCGGGTACAACTGTGACTTCCTGATGTTCTTTCCGCTCCCACCTGAGCACCGCGGCAGGCGCGGGCGATTCGGGGTTGGATGGCGCAGGCGCGGTCTGCTCACGGTCAATCACGAGTACACCAACCCTGAGCTGATGTTCGAGGGCTACAACCCTGAGAGTCCACTCGAAGAACAGGTGAACATCGAGCTGATGGCACATGGCCTGTCGGTGCTGGAGGTCATCGAGTCGCGGGAGACAGGATGGGAGGTTCGCCGGGGATCCCCATTCAACCGTCGGATCACGGCGGCTACGCCCATTCTCCTGGGCGGACCGGTGGCGGGGGACGCCATGGTCAAGACGTCGGGCGATCCGAACGGGCGCCTGGCGTTCGGCACGCTCAACAACTGCGGGGGCGGCATCACGCCGTGGCAGACGCTGCTGACGGCCGAAGAGAACTTCAACCAATACTTCGCGAACAACAACGCCCTTCCAGAGAGCGATCCACGAAGAGCCTTCCACGAGCGCTACGGGATCCCGGGCGACGCCAGCGCACGCAGGTGGGAGCTGTTCCACGACCGCTTCGACGTCTCCAAAGAGCCGAACGAGCCGTTTCGGTTCGGCTACATCGTCGAGATCGATCCGTTCGATCCGCACTCGTTTCCGACAAAACGGACCGCCCTGGGTCGCATGAAACACGAGGCGGCGACCGTGGCGCTGTCGAGAAGTCGACGCGCCGTCGTCTACTCGGGAGACGATGAGCGATTCGAGCACATCTACAAGTTCGTCAGCGCCAAGCCCGTCAGCCACGTTCGTGGACACAATCGTGACCTGTTGGACGAAGGCATCCTATACGCGGCGAAGTTCAACGATGACGGGACGGGGGCGTGGATTCCCCTGATCGCCGGGCAGGGCGCGCTGGCCGATTGGACGCAAGCCGAAGTGTGCATCAACACGCGAGAGGCTGCCCTGGTATCCGGCGCGACCAGGATGGATCGTCCGGAAGATGGTGAGACGAATCCCCGCAGTGGCAAGGTGTACTTCGCCCTCACCAACAACACCGCGCGGACGACGCCCTCCGGAGACGCCGGCGAGGATGCCGCCAACCCGCGACAGCCGAATCCGCACGGCCACATCCTGGAAATTACCGAGCAAGACGACGACCACGCAGCGACGTCGTTTACGTGGGAGGTCTTCATTCTCTGCGGGGACCCCGACGAGCCCGCCGACGGCACCTACTTCGCGGGCTTCGATCAGAGCAACGTGAGCGCCATTTCCTCGCCGGACAACATCACGTTCGACCGGCGCGGCAACCTCTGGATCGCCACCGACGGTCAGGCCAGCACGTTCGGGGCGAACGACGGCATCTACGCGGTACCGACCGATGGTCGGGGCCGCGGATTCCTCCGGCAGTTCCTCAGTGGCGTGATGGGCGCCGAGGTCGCGAGCCTCGTGCTGGCACCGGACCAGCGCACGCTCTTTGTCAGCATCCAGCATCCGGGTGAAGGATCCACGCTCTCGGATCCCACTGGGCCGAGCACGCGCTGGCCCGACTTCGGCGCGGGGCCACCGCGCCCGAGCGTCGTCGCCGTGTGGCGCGAGCGACCGCCGTTCCACATCGGCGCGTAGTAATAACGGTCCTTGGTCCTTGGCTCTTGGTTCTTGGTTCGCCTTGGCATCGGGGTCATAGGCGCACCAGGGACCAAGGACTGAGGCCTAAGGACCTAGTATGCGAAATAAAAGATGAGATCCATGCCGTAGCGCTCGACGCGTTGGATGAGTGATCGGTTCGCACCGCGGCCCACGCCCTCGCCCTCCGCCACCGACGAGCGCCACCGCAGGTAGTGCGCGAGCTGGTACTCCAAGAGGAACTCGCTCACCTGCTGGGCGCCGAACTGCTGGCGAAACTTGACGAAGAGCGCCTCGCCGACCTGTTCACCCAAAACGATGGACGGACTGATGCGGCCTGCCTCGTCGGTCGTCTGGACCTCGAGGAGGTCGATGTTCAGCGCGCTGCCGAGGGTCTGTGCCAGCGGTGAGACGACGATTCCGGCAGCAAGGCCTCCCGCGCTCTCTGCGAGCGTCTGGGCCTGTCCCTGACCGAGCTGGCTCGCCGGTTGGTTGAAGATGATGAGCGCGAGGACATCTCCTTCATCGAGCGGCGGCTTGCTGGAGAGCGAGAGCTCGGGCTGCCGCGCAGTCCCATGAAGATGGACCTGCGCCTGGATGCCCTGGATGACACGTTCCGCCCAAATGTCCAGGCCGGGGTCGATGGGCCCGCCACCTCGGAACGTGATACGTCCGTCGCGCTGAATCTCGAAGCGCCGGCCCTGGAATGTGTACTGGCCACGCACCATGTTGACGCTCCCAATCAGCACAACCGGCTCTCCCGGGGATTTCGCAACGCGGAAGTCACCGCCGACCGTCGCGTTGATGTCGCCGAGCGAGAGCCCGCGGGCGCCCGGCCGGAGGCTCTGACCACGGAGGATCATGTTGTCGGGAATCCTGACCCTGACGTTCAGTGCGCTCGAGGCAAACGCGCTCGGCCGCTCGGTCGTCTGGTCTTCGGCGTCGGCCGACGGCAGCCGCGCCACGCCTCCTGGCCCAGGGGAAGGCTCGGGGGAAGGCTCCGTGCGATCGCCGGGAGGCGTCTCGCTGTCGGCGGGCAGGTCAGAAGGCCGGGGCGGCGGCACGGTCACGCTGATCTCTTCCCCGGGTCGGATCGTCAGCTCGGGCAGCTCTCGTATCGGCTCGGCGGCGTAGGTGCCTGCTCCAAAACGCTCGAGCAGTCGATCCACTTCCACTTCCGATGTCCTCACCGTGACGTCCCCCTGCACGCGCGGCCGAAGCAGCTCTCCGTCGATACGGAGGTTGAGATCGGCGTCGAGATTCGCGTACTCGTTGTTCACGAGGGCGAACTGCTGCGCCTTGACTCTCACGACGAACTCGCCGATGTCGCCGCCGTGCAGCGCCATCTGCCCCGTCACTGCCAGCGGCTGCTTTTGGGGATCCAGCAATTGGAACTCCTCGATCCGCAGCCGCTCCGGCTGGAATCGGAGACGCGCGTGTCCACCCTGATAGCGAAGCCCCGTGGCCGGCAGCGTGAATCGAACGTTGGCGAGATCCGCCGACCCAACGATGTGCGGATCCAGGCCGGCATTGGTGAGCCGAAGGTCGGCCGATGCTGTGCCCTGCATCTGCTGAATCTGTGGCACCAGCTCGTCGATCAGGGCAAGACTGAATTGTTGTGCCTGGATCGTCACGTCGAGCCGGTCACGTGCGGATGCGGCCACGTGGCCAGCGGGCGCCTCGGCGCGGGGCTGGAACAGCGTCTTCGGCACGACACCGCGCGCCGTGAGGCGAGCGTTCGCATCTTGCTGCAACTGAAGATCGACGTCCGCCAGCGCGCCGTCGTACCTGACGGTGCCCGCGAGCGACTGGAACTCGTAGTCGCCGTACGCGCCGTCCCTGACGTCGAGGGTTGCGTTCACCAACGGCGCCGCAGGCGTGCCGCGAATGGTCGCGCGGCCGTCGAGCATGCCTGCCATCCCGCGGTCGCCAATCGTGAGGTCGTCCATCTGCGAGAGGTCGACCCGCTCCGCTGTGACCTCCAACTCGGACTTGCTGGTGTCGCCGATGGCGAGCAGCCCATCGACCGCCAGCCGCTGCGCGCGGTTCACCAACTCGACTCCAGCGACGGTCACCGTCGTTTTGTCGTAAACGATGCGCGCTTCTCGGTCCGGAGGGAGACGCCAAACCACGTCCCTGCGCTCGATCGAAAACTCCTCCAGTTGGACCTCCTGGCGACCATCGAGGAGGGATGCACGGCCGCGTGTCTCGATCGAGCCGCGCGATTCCAGAGCACTCGCTCGAAAGTCCAGCGTGCGGTCTGCATACGTGGCGTCGGCGGTCAGCGTCTGCAACTCGACGCCGGGCGCTCCAACACGACTCGCACGCGTCTTGGCCTCGCCTCTGAGCCGAGCAACGTCGAGCTCTGGCAGCACCAGCTGAAACGTCGAGTCGAGCTGTGCGATCGAGAACCGTGCGCCGTACGCGGCTGTCTGCGCCTCGAGCGTTCCGGTAGTGGTGAGCTCCGAACGCCGGCCCGTAATCCGCCCCTCGACGGTTGCCGCTCCCTTGACCGGTTGGCCGATGCGGCGCGCCAGAGGTTCGACGTCGTCCGACACGATCCGATAGGTGACTGACCAGGGCGTCTCCTCATCGAGCGAGGCCGTGCCCGCGCCAGTCAGTGAGTATCCCGGCCCATTGGCGCTCAGCGTGTCAAACGTTGCGACCCCTTTCTCGTAGTCACCCTTTGCTTCCATCGCATTGACGGTCACACCGGCAACCTCCGAATCCTGCAGCGCAACGAGCCCGCTCACGTCGAGATACTCGGGTGTCAATGGTGCGCGGACATCTGGAAACCAGAGCCGCACGTCGGCCGAACCGGTGAGTCGACTGGTGACGCGCTCGACGTCAAACAGTGTCTCGAGGTCGTAGTCCACGAAGCGACCATCAGCCGTGACGTCGAGTGAGTTGTCGGCCATGTTGGCCTTGAAGCGAAGCTCTGGAAGCTCGCCGCCCATGATTGTCGAATCGACCAACCTGCCAGATCCGGAAACGATCGCCGGCGTGTCTGGCGCCACGGTACCGCGCGCGTCGAACTGGCCGCCTAACTGGCTCCTGAATCGGTCTGCGGCTAGCGCCTCGACATCCAGCGCACGACCCAGTCGCTGAAGATCCAGCCCGGTGACGGTGCCGCTGGCTTGATAGTCGAACCGGCGCGGCCGGAAGGCAAAGCGCGCCACGCTGCCTTCACCAACGGTCGTGCCTTCGACGACCGACGGCGCATGAAACGTCGCGTCCCCCCCGATCGCGCCCTCGGGCCCGTGAACGTAGTAGTCGAGGTCGAGACTGGTCGCGAGCCGTGGGAGGTCGAGCACACGCGGCACACGGCGCATATCCACCTGCTGCACGCGCCCGCGGAGATCCAGCGCCAACGGTTTCCCGTCCACCGGCACATCGAGCGTGCCGCTCGACCTCACCCGCGCACCGTACGCCCTGCCCACCGCGCTCGCAATCGTCACCCGCCGCCCGTCGACTCGCCCCTGTGCGGTGAGGTTTTGGGCCTCGTAGCCGAACGCTCGCGCGACTGGGCCCTGAAATCGGTACGTGCCGTCCGCCATGCCCTCGCCGCTCCGCGGAGGGAAGTGGAGATCGAACGTCACATCACCCGTGATGTGCGTCTGCCGCTCGGCGTCATCGAAAATCGGTGCGAGGTCCACGTCCTGTACGGCAAGCGTGCCGCTGAGCGCTCGATCGGGGCCCACGAAATCCGCGAGGAGGCTACCATCGGCCTGGCCCGCCTCCGAGCGCAAGTCACGGACCCGGATCTGCATGGCAGAAGCAGGACCATCGACTCTGGCGCCAAACACTGGATTCAACCGCATGTTGCGGAGCGCCGGGAGGAGCCCTGCCCACTCCGGCAGCCACACGCGCGCTGCCTCGACGTCCAAACCGTAGCGCGCCCTGTCGGCGAAGTCTGCGATCGAGCCGTGCACCTCGAAATCACTCTGCGCGGTGACGACATGGATCCGATCGAGCGTGACCGTCCCTTGGTCAAAGACCATCGTGCCCGTGAAGCTGCGCATCGCGAGGTCCGCTTGATCGGTCACGAAGCTCAGGCGGTTGACGGCAATGCGAAGACCGTCCGGGCTGTTGCTCAGGGCGAGATCGGTATCGATCTCATCGAAGCGGCGGGGCGGTCGTGGATCGTGCTCGGGTTCGACAACGAACTGTCCGCCGGTGAGGGAAATCCGGTTGAAGGTGAGCCGCGGGCCGCGGCGTGGACCTGCAGAAGGCCGCGGCGCGAGCAGTCGTCCAAGGTTCCAACCGTCGCCCATTCGACGCAGCACGATCACCGGACGCTCCAACGCCAAGCCATCGAGCGTCACACCATTGGAAGCGACCCTCGTCACATCGTAGGTCGCCTCCACCTGCGCGATTGTGATCGACGGGCGTCCTTCCTGACGCAAGACAACGTCGGAGAGGGTCACGCGGGTGAAGAGGTTGCCCTCGAGGCGGCCGATGGAGAGCTCGCCGTTGAGCACCCGGTTGGCCTGGCCGACCGCGAGGCGGCGGACGCGCTCCTTGAACCATGGCGTCTGGGTCGCCACCAGGGCGAGCGCCACGAGCCCGACCACGAGTGCCGCGAGGATGACGAGAACGCGCAGGGTACGTCGAAGCAACCGCACTTCAGATGAGACTCAATCCGTTAGGAAATCGTCGGAACGTCGGAACCACTCGCCTTCGAACTTCGCCCCTCGAACCTCGAACCTCGAACCTCGAACCTTAGAATGCTTGCCCAATGCTGAAATGCAGCCGCCAGTTCCGTGTTTCCGGTTCGCCATCCACCTTCAGACCTAGTATTGGATTCAGTTGGAAACCGACATCGGCACGGACGGGCCCTATGGGTGTTTGATAGCGAAGGCCTGGGCCAGCCGCGTAGCGAAGGTCGTTCAGCCGGAAGTCCCACGAATTCGCCCAGACGTTGCCTGCATCGAGAAACGCGACCATCGAAAAGTTCCCCATGACCGGCATGCGCAGCTCGACCGCGCTCTCGAACACCGCATGGCCGCCCAACGGAAAGCCGTCCCTGCTGAGCGGCGCAACCTGGAATCGGTTCCACCCACGCAGACTACCGGAGCCGCCCAGAAAATAGCGCTTGAAAAATGGGACGTGCAGCTCGATGTCATCGGCGCCGAAGAAGCTCCCGGCACGGCCACGCACCGCCAGAACGGCCCGGCCCGCGAGCGGCCTGTAAAAGCGCCCTTCGGCCGTGAGCTCGAAGTAGTCCCAGTCACCGGAGACCCATCGTCCTGCCTGCTCGAGATGAACCGCAGCGATGTACCCGCTATTGGCGTTGAGGAGGTTCGCGGTGGTGTTGTGTTGGAAATCGAGCGCGATCGCGCGGAGCACGCCCTCCCCTTCTCCGGTCGTCGGATCGAGACCGAGCGCGATGAGCGTGTCGCGGAACTCGGGATCCAACAGCGCTTCGTTGCTGATCTGGTAGTCCTCGTACTCGTTCACCAGGCTCAGCGACGCCGTCGTCGTGGCCTGGCGCTGACGCACCGGATCCCGCCAACCGAGCTCCTTGGTGAGCGTCACGCGGCCGCCGCTGGTCGCCAGGTCATAAGCCGTTTCGTCTGAGAACCACGACTGAACGCTCGTCGACAGCACAAGACCATACCGTCCCCACGAGGGTTCCTCGAAGCTCACACGCACGCCACGGTCGAGCGACGAAAATTTCGTCTCGATGCCCGCTTTCCGGGCGCCGCCATAGAAGTTGACATGCCGCCAGTTCAGCGTCGCGCGTGCCTTCTCTTCACTGCCAAATCCCAACCCGAGGCTGAGACGCCTGGGCTTCCCTTCGCTGACGGTGATCTGGACCGGCACGTCCACCGGCTGACCCTCGCCTCCGCGCGTCGTTTCGATGTTGGCAAACTGCAGGAGCTCGAGTTGGTACAGGCGGCGTTGGCTGTCCTGTAGCTTGCTCCATTGGTAAGGCTCACCTTCTTTGAAGACGAGCTGCTCGAGGACGTTGCGACCGCGCAGTGTGTGGTTGCCCGCGATGGTGATCGGACCGAACCGCGCCTGTGGTCCCGCTGTGGCGGCCAGGATGACGTAGATGCGCGCGGGAGCCGAGCCCTGCGCTTCGAGCGTATCGACCGTCGCGTACGCGTATCCGCGCTCGCGCAGCAACGCGAGCGCGCGGCTGCGACTCGCCTGCAGGTCAGTGACGCGGCGAGGCTGACCGACGCGAAGCGGGACCGCCGCCTTCAGGCGTGCCATGTCATCCGGCGATAAGGACTCGAAGCCGTAGAATTGCACCTCCTCCAGGAGGACCGGCTCACCCTCGTCTACATGGATCGTGATCGAAACGCCGTTGCCAGCCCCTTCCTCGCGGCGAACGTCGTAGCGGGTGACGCGCGCCTGTGGGTAACCGCGGTCAGCATAGTACGCGGCAATGCGTCCAAGGTCGGCTTGGAGCTGGTCGGACACCAACCGGTGCTTACGCCCCCACGGTAGCCAACTGCTCTCTCGGGTGGCCAGGACCGACTCGAGGTCGTCGACATCGACGTGCTGAACACCGGTGAAACTAAGGCGCTCGACGTGGAGTGTTTCCTCCTGCGCCGAGGCGGGCAAGGCACAAAGCCATGCCGCAATGAGGTAGGCAAGCACCTGGCCAGCCGATCGGCAGGCCGGTGTGGCCAGACGTCGCGGAGGAGGGATGCCCTCGTGCGCCACGCGTCAATGTTGCCCTGGGATTGCGGTCTGCACAAGAGAGCGAACGACCACGGCAGAGGGGAACAGGCCCCTTTTGTCAGGGCTCGGCCTGAGCTCGTCGAAGGGCGCGGGAGCGCGCCCTGGCGGGGGAGGGTATGCGACGCCACACGAGAACAGCTGCCGTACGGCAGCAACGTGCCAGCCACCGCATCCGCCAGGGCGCGATCCCACACCTCGAATCGGGTCCCCAGCGCCCTTCCACCACATGAGGGCGCTGGGGAGGAAACTTGACCGACCAGCTAACGAGCTATGTCAAGTTTCGAGCCTTAAACGCTTGGGCCGGCCGAGCTCTCTGTCCCCTCTTCGGCCTCACCCGGCCCCGTGAGCCGGCCGCGGCCTCCGCGGCTCACCATGCCACCCTTGCGTCCGGCCACGCGTGCTTCCTCGGGCGTCCACTCATGGGCCGTGCCCTTCAGATGCGCCATGCGCCCGCCCTTACTGGCAATCTCCCGTTGCTTTTCGCGAGACATCGAAGCAAAGCCTCGACGCTCCTTGCGCCGCGCCGGCTCACCCGGCATTGTCGGACTCAGCGTCTTGAGCTCGTCGTTCACGTCCGCACCTCCATGAACCAGAACTGCGAGCGCGCTCGTCGTGCGCGCCCGATCGTCGACCTGCCATCGCCACGGAGAAGCCGTGTCGGAGGCCTAGCTAAGGTCTGACCGACCCAGGGCACTCGCATGCCGCGCACACCGGCCCCAGGCGACTCGTGCCCGTAAGTGCTACAACTTCCGTGCCACCTCGAGCACAGCGTCCGACGGCGTCAGGCCCGGTGAAGAGCCTGCCTCGATTTCACTTGCCGGGCATGCTCGTCGCCCGCGCCGAAGGGTTTCCCTACACGACCGCGTAAGAATGGCATGCCGAGACGACATACATGCCCGCCATGCGCACATCCGGAGCCTCGATCCTTTTCACCGACTGCCCAGAATAGGTGAGAATGAGTACCGGAAGCGCGCTGAAGCAGATGAGAGCGGTCTGCTCACCAGAACCCTTGAGAACGGCCTCTTTCGCCTTCCGATCCATGTCACCTGATTGGCCCGACCTTCAAGTCGGGCGGGAGTAGTCCTTATGAGCGCAGACACACCGGAACCCGCCAACCCGCGCCTCGTGAAGTGCGTGAAGCTCGGGCGCGAGCTGCCGGGTCTGGACGAGCCACCGTGGCCCGGCGAGCTCGGCCGGCGCATTTACGAGAACGTGTCGGCCGAGGCGTGGCAGATGTGGGAGGAGCGCATGCGCATGATCCTCAATGAGTACCGCCTAATGCCCTGGCAGAAGGAGGCACAAGATCTCATGGCGCGCTACATGGAGGAGTTTTTCTTTGGTGAGAGCGCCGCGCCACCACCCGGCTATGTGCCCGAAGGTCAGCGCTGAACGGACGAGGGAATGCATGACGGATCTCAACGGACAGGACCGTCCGCGCGTCCTCGTGACCGGCGGAGCGGGGTTTCTCGGCATCAATCTCATTCGTTATCTCCACGCGCGCGGGTACGATCTCGTTTCCCTCGACATCACTGACTTCACCTATCCAGATATCGCCAGCGAGATCAGCATCATCCAGGGGGACATTCGCGTCCGGGCCGACGTGGAACGCGCCATCGCGGGATGCGCACACGTCGTGCACTGCGCGGCAGCGCTGCCGCTCTACAGCTCCAGGGACATCTACACGACGGACGTCGAGGGCACGCGCCTGGTGTTGGAGGTCGCACGGCGGTCGGACGTCGAACGTGCGGTCCACATTTCCTCGACCGCGGTCTACGGCATCCCGGACCATCATCCGGTCGTCGAAGACGATCGCCTCGAGGGGGTTGGTCCGTACGGCCAGGCCAAGGTGCAGGCCGAAATGGTGGCACTGGAGCAGCGCGCCAAGGGCCTCTGCGTGCCGATTCTCAGGCCGAAGTCGTTTGTCGGACCCGAGCGCCTCGGCGTGTTTGCGCTGCTCTACGATTGGGCGCTCGACGGTCGTCACTTTCCCATGATCGGCCGCGGGCACAACCGCTACCAGCTCCTCGATGTCGAAGATCTCTGTGAGGTGATCCATCTGTGCCTCACGCTGCCACGCGAGCGCGTGAACGACACGTTCAACATCGGCGCCAAGGAATTTGCGACGATGCGCGAGGACTATCAAGCGGTGCTGACCTACGCGGGTAAAGGCAAGCGAATCATCGGCTTCCCCGCTGCGCCGGCCGTGTGGAGTCTTCGGGCGCTCGAGAAGCTAGGCCTTTCACCGCTTTACAAGTGGGTCTACGAAACGGCGTGTCACGACTCGTTCGTCGGTATCGAGAAAGCGACGCACGTTCTGGGCTTTACGCCGAAGTACTCCAATCGGGAGGCTCTCATCCGCAACTTCCAGTGGTACATCGCTCACCGCCACGAGTTTGCGGAGGCCTCCGGTGTCTCACATCGTTTGCCCTGGCGTCAAGGCGCGCTAGGGCTGATCAAGAAGTTCTTCTAGCGGGTCGCGCAGTCAAGATGTTGGCCGGCGTGGACAAGATCTTGTCTGCTCCGCCTTCGCGCTCCGCGCTTCGGCGGACAAAAGTACGGCGGCCTCGCCGAGGCGGCCGCGGGCGCGAGGCGCCTTCAGGCTCCTCGCGCCGGCGTCGAGAAGAACGGCTCCCACTTCTCGCGCGGTGACGGCTTGGTCAACAAGCTCACCACAATCAAGAGCAGACAGGAGACGATCACGCCCGGGATGACGATGTAGTCGCTGCTGGCGAAGTCGAAGTCCGTGCCGCCAATGTTCATGCTGAAGTCGAGGCCACTCCGGCCGAGCAGCCCGATGCCGATGATCGCTCCCAGTCCCCCGGCGATGCAGGCGACCCCGCCTTGGGGCGTCACCCGCTTCCACAGGAAGGCAGCCAAGAGCGCCGGCGTGAGGCTCGCGCCGACCAACGAGTAGGCATAGAGCGCCATGGACAGCACGGTTTGGAACTGCGTCAGCAGCACGAGCCCCAGCGCGCCAAAGATGACAATGAACGCCCGCTGCAGGTTGATCAGCTGCTTTTCCTTGGCGTCCGGCTTGATGAACCGCTGGAAGATATCGCGGCTGGCGTTGGTCGAGGGCACGAGGAGGAACGTGTTGCCCGTCGACAACACGATGGCCACCGCCGCGCTCAGCAGCATCGCTCCGCCGATCATCGGCAAGCCGTGCCGCGCCACGTAGAGAATGACCGTCTCGGACGCCGCACGACCAACAATCGACGTCTCCTCCATCAACCGCGGGTAGGCGGCACGCCCGGTGATGGCGAGAAGCGCCAACGCTACTTCGATGACCACGATCCCGACCACCATCCCGAGGACGGCAAGGCGTGCCGACCGCTCATCTTTGGCCGAGAAGAACTTCTGATACATCCCGCTTTCGCCCAACAGCAAGAGGAACGTGGGCAGGGCGACGCCCACGGCCCACAGTGCGTTGTGCCCGCCGAGGGGCGTCACGTGCTCGGCTGGCAACAGGGACACTACGCTGGCGACGCCCCCAAGCTGGACCACCATGTAAGGGAGTGCGAAGAGCACGCCAAGCGTGATGATGACACCGTTGAGGATATCAACGGTGACGATCGAGACCATGCCGGCCAGCGCCGTGAACAGCACGATGACTGCCGCGGTGATGTAGAGGCCGGTCGTCGCGTCGATTGCGCCGTCGGTCACGATCGACAGCACCCAGCCGCCGCCGCGGAACTGATAGGCAGCAATCGTGACGTAAGCGAGGATGATCGCGACCGTTCCCAGCACACGAGCCGTCGCGTTGTAGCGCTGCTCGAGAAGATCAGGGACCGTGTACTGGGCGATCCGCCGTACGCGGCCCGCAATGAAGAAGGCGACGACGAGCCCCACCCAGCCGCCAAACGAGAACCACAGCTCGGCGAGACCGCTACGATAGGCCAACCCGGCACCGCCGAATAGGGAGCCGGAACCGATCCAGGTGCAGACCAACGTCCCAACCAGCAGCGGTACGGAAACGGAGCGGCCGGCCACCATGAAGTCCTCGTGGCTCTTGATCCTGCGAGAGCGCCAGAGGCTAACGGCAACCATCGCCAGCGGATACGCGAAGACGACCACGGCCAGAGGGCTCACGAACTCCTCCGGGGGTAAAAGGCGCGAGAGGCGACCAGGTGACCGGGTGACCAGGTGACCAGGTGAGGGAGTTCGTTCGAGCTGTAGTAGCGCGGGGCCTTCAGGCCCCGCGTCAAAAGATCAGGGCACGTCGACCGATCTGCACGCCGGCCCTGGCGCCACGCCATCACGTTGTCGCTCCCATCACCCCGTCACCTTGTCACCCCGTCACTGCCGGCGCCAGCTCCGTCCGTCGCGCTCCAGCAGGGCATCGGCGGCCTCTGGGCCCCACGTGTGCGCCGCATAATTCGGAAACTCCGCGGCTGGCTCCTCGCGCCACACGTCGAGCAGGGGCGTGACCTTCTCCCAGCCCTCCTCGACGATGTCGGCGCGGTGGAACAGCGTCGCATCTCCCATCATGGCATCGTAGAGCAGTGTTTCGTAACCGGTCGAAGGGCTCGCGCCGAAGTAGTCCTGGTAGTGGAAGTCCATCTTGACGGTGCCCAGTCGCAGCTTTTGATCCGGAACCTTGGCCTGGAACCGCAGCGAGATGCCTTCGTCCGGCTGAATCCGGACGACGAGAAGGTTTGGACGAAGGCTGTCGACCTTCGTCTTACGGAACATGACGAATGGCGGGCTCTTGAAATGGATGGCGACCTCGGACACGCGCTTCGGGAGCCGCTTGCCGGTTCTGAGATAGAAGGGCACGCCGGCCCACCGCCAGTTCTCCACGATGAGCCGCAGCGCCGCGTACGTCTCCACCTTCGAGTCGCGGGCCACGTGGCTCTCGCTGCGATAGGCGGAGAGGGGCTCACCATCGGCTGTTGTCCCGTCCCCGTACTGACCGCGCACCGCATACCGGCGCACCTCGTCCGGCGTGAACGGCGCGATGGCTTCGAGCACTTTGACGCGCTCGCTGCGTACTGCCTCCGCCTCGAAAGAGCTCGGCGGCTCCATCGCGGTGAGCGCGAGCAACATGAAGAGGTGGTTTTGCACCATGTCACGAAGCGCGCCCGCCTCCTCGTAGTAGCCGCCGCGCTGCTCCACGCCGACCGTCTCCGCCACGCTAATCTGCACGTGGTCGATGTACCGACGATTCCACACCGGCTCGAAGATGCCGTTGGCGAACCTGAAGATCATCAGGTTCTGCACCGTCTCCTTCCCGAGGTAGTGATCGATGCGATAGACCTGCGATTCGCCCAGACACGTGGCGACCTGGCGATTCAGGTCTCGCGCGGAAGCGAGATCGTGGCCAAACGGCTTCTCGATCACGACGCGGCGCCAGTGGGTATTCGCTTGTCTCACCAGCCCGGCGCGAGCCAGGTGCTTGGATATCGGCAGGAAGAGTGCCGGTGGCATCGCGAGATAGAAGAGGTAACTCCCCTCCGTCTGATTGCGCCGGTCGACTTCCGCAAGGTGTTCGGCCAAGCGCTGGTAGAGGTCGGGATCCTGCGTATCGCCGCTCACATACGTCAGCCGTTTGCACAGCCAGGTCTTCTCGCTCGCCGAGAGCGGGCGCGTGGCGAATTGCGCGAGCTCCTGAAGCATCCGGTCGCGAAACGCGTCATCGCTCATGGCCTGGCGACCGACACCGACAATGGCAAAGGGTTCGTCGAGCAAGTGCTCCTGATGAAGATTGACCAGCGCAGGCAGCAGCTTACGCTTGGTGAGGTCGCCCGTTGCCCCAAAGATCACCATGACGCACGCCCCCGCCGGCTTCGCTGTCGGCTCCAGCGCGCGCGTCTCCTCGACGACGGTCGTGTCCAGCTCCTGATCGGCCATATGACCTTCGCTTATTCGCTCCGCAACCTCGAAGCGTGAACCTCGAACCTCGAGACCTTGAGCCTGCCCCTTGATCCCTTGATCCCTTGATCCCTTGATCCCTTGATCCCTTGGCCCCTTGATCCCTCTATCCCCTTGGCTCCTGATGCCCGCCGAACTTCTCGCGCATCGCGGACAACACTTGGTTCGCGAAGGTACGTTCCTGCCGCGAACGGAAGCGCGCGAACAGTGAGGCGGCGAGCACGTCGGCCGGCACCGCCTCCTCGATGGCGGCAAAGATCGTCCAGCGTCCTTCGCCCGAGTCCTGAACGAATCCAGAGTAGCGCTCGAGGTCTGGCTGCTCCACGAGCGCTTGCGCCGTGAGGTCGAGCAGCCAGGAGGAGACGACGCTCCCCCGTCGCCACAGCTCGGCGATGTCGCGGAGATCGAGCTCGTAGCGGTGCGCTTCTGGCACCTGCTCGAGGCGCGCGCTGCGCAGGATGTCGAACCCTTCCGCAAACGCCTGCATGAGACCGTACTCGATGCCGTTGTGGACCATCTTGACAAAGTGCCCGGCACCAACCGGGCCGCAGTGCAAGTACCCGAGCTCGGCGGCAACCGGCTCGCCGCTGCGTCCTGGTGTGCGCGACACGCCGCCGTCTCCCGGCGCAAGCGCCCGGAAGATCGGGTCGAGATGGCTGACGGCTTCGGCCGGACCACCGATCATCAGGCAGTAGCCCCGCTCGAGCCCCCACACCCCGCCACTGGTTCCCACATCCACGTACTGAATGCCGCGTGGCTTCAGCGCCTCCGCCCGTCGCACATCGTCCTTGAAGTACGAGTTGCCACCGTCGATGATGATGTCGCCCCCGGTGAGCAGCGGAGCGAGCGCGTCGACTGTCTGCTCGGTTGGGTTGCCGGCGGGCACCATAATCCAGACTACCCGCGGTGTCTCGAGCCCGGTCACGAGATCCTCGAGCGACGTCGTGCCCGATGCGCCTTCTGACACGAGCGCGTCGACTGCGTCCGCGCTGCGGTCGTACACGGACGCGGTATGTCCGGCGCCCATCAATCGCCGAACCATATTGCCGCCCATGCGGCCCAAACCAATCATCCCAATTTGCATCGCTTCAACACCTAGTATTGGAGGAGACGGGGAAACGGGGACAGCCCTCGTTTTCACTTCCTTACGCTGAGAAAACGAGGGCAGTCCCCGTTTCCCCGTTTCCTCTCATCTCACTCGAGAGCAGCCCTGATCATCTCACCAAGCGCCCTGAGCCCGCGCGGGACGTCGGCAGGCAGGTGCACACGGAGCGCACGTCTCCCGCGCGCCGCCAGCACGTCGAAGTCGCCTCGTGCTTGCGCTGCCTTGACGACCCCGAACGTGTAACGACGGCCTGGCACGGGAAGATCCCCCGCTTCATCGCACGTGACCTGGAGAAAGACGCCGCTGTTCGGGCCGCCCTTGTACGCTTGGCCCGTGGAGTGCAGGAAGCGCGGGCCGAAGCCCAGGCAGGTCGCCACGCGAAATCGCTGCCGCACGGCGTGTCTGATCGCTTGTAGCTCGTCGATGTTGCCGTCGCTCATCTGCAGGTATGCGAGCAACGCGAAATAGTCGTCTGGCCGCAATTGAGAGAGATGAGCGCGCAGCCAGTCGCGCACGCCGCCTCCCTGGCCAACGGCAAGCGCGCTCGCATTGGCGCCGTCGGTAAACACCTGCAGCAGCCCGTCGTCGCAGAGCGGGCGCTCCGCCGGCAGCTTACCGGTGGCGTCGAACGCGTCAGTCAAGGCGCGCGTCTCGACCTTGCTCGCCTCGACGTCCGGTTGATCGAATGGATTGATGCCCACGACTGCGCCCGCGACAGCCGTGGCCACCTCCCAGCGAAAGAACTCCTGCGCCAGATCATACGGTTCAGCGATGTCGATACGCACGACGGGCTGACCGCGCTGCATCAAGGCGTCGATGCGCTGATCCTGCTGACTATCTGGCGCCGGCCGAAACCTGACATAGACGAACACTCGATCGTCACCGTACTCATCCGGCGATCCGAGCTGCTCGAGGTCCACCGGGATGATTCCACGACCGTTCTTCCCTGTCGAT
The DNA here is from genome assembly GCA_009377605.1 of Luteitalea sp. Taxonomy (NCBI): domain Bacteria; kingdom Pseudomonadati; phylum Acidobacteriota; class Vicinamibacteria; order Vicinamibacterales; family Vicinamibacteraceae; genus Luteitalea; species Luteitalea sp. The sequence goes on along the minus strand of WHTT01000001.1, from coordinate 65,030 downwards.
TCTGCGATCAACTGCTCGAGCCACGCTCCCAGCGGCGCGACAGTGGGCGACGCGACAATGGTGAGCTTGTCGCGGCCCTGCAGCGCAGCAATTCCCAGCACGACACCGAGGCGGAGCCCGGGGTTGGTCGTCCCGCCGTTTCGGCACGCATCCGCCATGGCACCGGCACGCTTCAGGAGCTCCGCTACATCGACGCCGATCAGGGCGGCAGGCACGATCCCAAACGGCGACAGCACGGAGTAGCGGCCGCCGATCGAGGGATCACCGTGTATCGTGGCACGGAAGCCGTCGCGCCGAGCCACGTCTTCGAGTTGCGAGCCTGGATCCGTAATCGCCACGAAGCGACGACCGGCTCGATGAGCGCCAAGCCGCTCCTGTATCCGCCCAAAGAAGTAGCGGTGGAAGATGTTCGGCTCGAGCGTCGTGCCAGACTTGCTGGCGACAATCACTGTGCTCATTGCCAGGTCGACACGCGCCTCCACACTGCGGACTTGACTTGGATCGGTAGAGTCGAGCACGTGCAAGCGCGGCCACCCCACTGATGCTCCAAGGACGCGGCCGATGACCTCCGGCCCGAGGCTGGAGCCACCCATACCGAGCAGCAGCAGGTCCGTCACTTGCTCGTCACGAAAGGCGGCGGCGAGCGCGGTGTGCGCGTCAATCTGGCCGCGCTGATGCTCGATGGCGCCGAGCCAACCCAACCAACGTGCTTCGTCGCCGCCGGTCCACAGGCTGGCGTCGCGCGCCCACAAACGCGCGATCTTCTCGTCGGTCACCCAACGTTCCAGCTCCTCCTGCACTGCCGCCGCCAGCGAGGTCGGGAGCTGCCAATCTTGCGCGTTCAACATGATGGTGTGCGACTCAAAGACGATTCTCGGACAACAGCGGACAGTCTAGCATCGAGCACGGCGCGTTCGGCGAACGCGCCCTACCATCGTGGTGGTCGGAACGGGCCACCCCAGCGCCTCGCCGAGGCGTCCGCCGAACCGGTAAACTTGTGTCCTGGAGGCCATCGATGTCCCTCAAGGAGTACCGAGAGAAGCGCGACTTCACGAAGTCGCCAGAGCCACGCGGCGATGAGAAGCCGTCGGCGCAGCGTCGGGTCACACCGCGTGGCGGCTTCTTTTGCGTTCAGAAGCACCTCGCGACACAGCTCCACTACGACTTCCGGCTCGAGCACAACGGGGTGCTGCTCTCCTGGGCCGTCCCCAAAGGTCCCTCGCTCGATCCAAGCGTGAAGCGACTCGCGATGCACGTCGAGGATCATCCCATCGACTACGGCGATTTCGAAGGGGTTATTCCCGAGGGCTACGGTGCCGGCGTCGTCATGCTCTGGGATCAGGGCACGTGGGAGCCAGAGGTGGACGACATCGACGCGGCCCTCCAAAAGGGCGACCTCAAGTTCACGCTGAATGGCTACAAGCTGAAAGGATCCTGGGTGCTCGTGCGGACGCGGGGGGTCCCTGGAAGTCGGGCCGCCGGTGCCTCGCCCGACGGCCGCTCATGGTTGCTGATCAAGCATCGGGACGACTGGTCTGGGCCGCTCGACATCGCGACCTTCGCACCCAACAGCGTCAAGAGCGGCGGCGGTTTCCGCGACATCCTCACACAGCAGGCCCCGGATTTCTGGCTGTCGAACCGGGGTGGCACGAGCACCGCATCGGTCCAGACCCTACGGCGCCTGGTCGAGCGCGTCGAAAAGCTGGAACCGCCGACAGAATCGGAGAAGCCGGACGAACAGCCCCGTACCACGCCGAAGTCTCGAACGTCCACCACTCGACGCAAGGCGCGAAAGGGGTCACGCCCGACCTAAAGGTCGGGCCTACAGAATACGGAAGCGCAAACCCGACCTTTAGGTCTGGCGCACGGAACAGCCAAGGTGTAGGCCCGACCTTTAGGTCGGGCTCGACAGCGATTATCCTCAGCGCGTCTCCTGCGTGCCGAGCGCGAAGTCGAAGACAGCGGCCGACACGGCGAGCGCCTCCTCTTCGATGAAGTGAGGAAACACGGCCACCACACGGCCATTGTACGCGTCGATGCCGTTGTAGTCGCCAAACGACACGTTCTCGTTGCACTCGAACGGCGCCAGATCCAGGGCGTGGTTGACGAACGTTCTGCCACCATCGACGCTGCGGGCGAGCGTCACGCGTGTCTGAGTGCCCTTCAACCCGCGCCGATCGTGAAACACGACGTTGACCGAGCCGTCGATTGGATCGACCGCCATCCACGTGAAGAACTGCGCGGCGCCGTTCTTCGCAGGGTCATCGTTGACTCTGACGGGCGCGCTCCACGTGTGACCGCCATCGGTGGACGAGACGACGAACACATCCGGATCACTGTTTCGTTCATCGATCCAGTTCACATAGATCGTCCCGCGCCGCGGGCCATCGCTGACATCCGCGGCCGTGACAGGCATGCCGTTGCTCCGGGCAATCCCGCGGATGTCGATGTCCCACCCACCGGGCGTGATCGCGACCTGGCGATCTCGTCCAAACGTCAGGCCCCCGTCTTCCGATTGGTCGAACATGAGCCCCTTGGGGCCATTCCATGCGACATACACCTCACCGTGCGGTCCGACCGCCGGCACAGCGCCTTCGACCGTGTTGTCGCTGTCGAGACAGTCTCCGGAATCGTCGGAGATACGAAAGGGCATCGCAAACGTCTTGCCCTCGTCGGTCGAACGGCTGAAATGGATCTCCGTCCGGCACTCCGGATCCTTGCTGCCGTACTCGTCGAAGCGCGTCCACGCGACGTAGACGTTGCCCCGATGCGGAGACCCGCTGACGCGATCAATGCCGGGCCACGGCTTGTCTTCGAATGGCGTGACCGTGTTGCGATGATCGACGACCGCCACCGGTCGTCCCCACGTCCGGCCATCGTCGTCTGATCGTCGTACGAAGATCCCGTTGACGGCGCGGCTGGGGCGCGGCGCGCGAATGCCCTCGAACGAGATGTAGCTATGCAACGCGCGGCCATCGCCGTCGAACAATACCGCGTCGTCTCCTTGTACGCGCTTCTCGGGATTGGCCGCTGCGGCGCCCTGCCACGTGCGCCCTGCGTCACGGGTAACGGAGATGCGGTTCGTCACGCGCGGCCCCTCTTTCGGCCCACGCGCGTACATCGAGACGACGAAGTTGTTTGGATCGGTCGGGTTGATGGCCACCGAGACCTCAGCGGGGTTCTGCACATCCGCGGGCGTGACCCGGACGATGCGGTGGCGCGATTGGGTGCCGGCCGCCGGCTTGGAACCAGTGGCGCCCACAAGCGCGACGATCGCGAGCACAGCAAGGGGCAAGGGACGAGGGGCGAGGTTCAAGGTTAGCAGTTCGAGGTTCCCTGTTTCCCGATTCCTGAATCCCGATACAATGCGGGCAATGCGACGGCTGCTCTACGTGCTGCGAGCACTGCTGCTCGCGGTGGGTGCCGGCCTCGCGGTCGTCATCCTCACGTTGCCGCCAAACCCGCGCGACCTGGGCCAGCTCGGCCTGAGCCTGCTCGACGGGCGGGCCCTCACGGATTCACAAGGGCGGCAGGCCGAGGGCAACCCAGGTTGGTCTCCAGAAACGCTGCCCGCCACCGTTGCTGGGGCCTATCATATCCACACGACCCGCTCGGATGGCAGCGGGTCGGTAAACGAGGTGGCCGCCGCTGCTGCTTCGGCGGGCCTGCAGTTCGTCGTTCTCACGGATCACGGTGACGCCACGCGGGGGCCGGATCCCCCAAGGTACAGTCACGGCGTGCTGGTTCTGGATGCGGTCGAGATCAGCACGGCTCACGGACACTATGTTGCCCTCGATCTACCGGCGGCGCCGTATCCGCTGGCGGGCGAAGCACGCGACGTCGCCGAGGACGTACAGCGGCTCGGGGGATTCGGTGTGGCGGCGCATCCCGACTCCCGCAAGGCAAACCTCGCCTGGACCGATTGGAGCGTCCCGATCGACGGCCTCGAATGGCTGAACGCCGACAGCGAGTGGCGCGACGAGTCGTGGCCAGCGACCGCGCTGCTCTTCCTTCGCTATCCGTATCGCCCGGCCGCCACACTCATGACCATGCTGGCCTACCCAGAACGTCTCCTGGCACGGTGGGATCGCCTGGCAGCAACACGGCGGGTCGTGGCGTTTGCGGCGGCGGATGCGCATGCGCGGCTCTGGAGGCGTCTGGAAGTGCGCTCGTTCTCCATGCCGGGCACACTCCGCGCGCCGTCGTACGAAAGCTCGTTTCAACTCTTCGCGTTACAGGTCCAGCTCGACCGGCCGCTCACTGGGTCCGGCCCAGAGGATGGCCGTCGCCTGTTGGACGCGCTGCGCCGCGGACACATGTTCTCGACCATCACGGCGCTCGCAGCGCCGGCTCGCTTCGACCTCACCGCGTCGCGGGGTACTGTCGGCGTCCGCATGGGCGACGAGATCTCGGCAGGCAGCCCACTGGAGGTGAAGGCTCGCGCGATCGGACCGGCCGGCACGCGCCTTCGGCTGTTCGAGAACGGGCGGCTCATCGAGGATGGCCCGGCGCCTGTGCTCACGTATCGTGCGAGCGGGCATCCGGCGGTGTACCGTGCGGAGGTCTGGTTGCCACGCCGCCGTAGGGAGCCGGCCATCCCGTGGATCGTCAGCAACCCGATCTTCGTTCGGGAGCCGCCACGGCGATCGCAGGCATCGGGGGACGTACCAGGCCGAACGGCGAGCGGCACGCCCGCTGGGCGGGCGGGCGCTGACACCGGCACCGGCACCGGCTCTCGGGGGCCCGTCCTCCTCAGCACGCGAAAGGTCAAGTGGCACGTCGAGCACGACGCTCGGTCCGCGGGACGCGTCGGGCGTGGCGGCGCCGGCAAGGGACTGACCTTCGAGTACGCCCTTGGGCCGGGACCACGCGCGAGCCAGTTCGCCGCGGCGGCAACCGACGCGCTGAAGCGGGTCGACACCTGGCGTCTGCTTCGATTCCGGGCGCGGGCGAGCAGGCCGATGCGGCTGTCGGTGCAGGTGCGACAGCCAACCGGCGAGGTTGGCGACCGCTGGACACGCTCGGTGTACCTCGATGCCACCGCCCGCGAGGTCACCGTTCGGTTGGACGATTTTCGTCCAGTGGCGGATGCTCCGCCGCGCATTCCCACCGCGGAGCTGCAGTCATTGCTGCTGGTCGTCGACACGGTCAATACGCGTCCTGGCACGCGCGGCACGGTGTGGCTCGATGACATCCGGGTAGAATGATCTAGACATGGAAAAGGTCATCGTCCATACGAAATTTCACACGGGCCACCGTCAGCTCGGTTATCCAGGCAAGTGCCGGTTCGTGCACGGTCACACCTGGCGCGGGACGGTCACCGTGACGACGGAAGCGTTCCCGCGCGACGATCTCGACATGTCACTCGACTTCGGCGACATCAAGGCAATCATGCGCTTCCTGGACCACAAGATGCTGGCGACGTCGCAAGACCAGGCGTTCTTGGATCAAGACCAGTTCGAGCCGGAAGGCGTTGTGGTGCTGCCCGGGAAGGGACCAAGCGTCGAGAACGTCACGCACTACGTCTTCGATCACGTCGTCGAGCTGATTCGTCGCAAGTACCCGGAACACAAGGTCGACTACACGATCGAGGTGTCCATTCAGGAGACGGAGAACAACATCTTCGTCGTGCAGAAGACGGTCACGGTGTGAGTGGAGGTTGCAATGATCGACGATGAGCTACTCAAGATTCTCGTGTGCCCAGAAGACAAGACGCCGGTACGGCCAGCGACGGCGGAAGAGATCGGCGCGCTGAACCAGCGGATCGAGGCAGGCGCGCTGAAGAATCGAAGCGGCCAAGCCGTGACCGAGGCCCTGACGGAAGGTCTCGTTCGGGAGGACGGCCGTTACCTCTATCCTATCCGCGATGATATTCCTGTCATGCTCGTCGACGAAGCGATCTCGCTCACGTAGTTGTGAGCTATGAGTGTTGAGTTTTGAGTGGCGATGACCAGAGGCGGTTGACCACGTACAACAGGACGGAAGCGCTGACGAGGACCACGAGGCCCAACGGGATCGTGTATCCCATGCGACCGTAGAGAAAGTTGCCGATGGTGAAGAGCGCCGACCAGGTCATCGTGCAGCCCGCGACCCACCCGACGAGCGCCAGCGGCAAGTCGTCTCCTGTGCGTGCAGCCTCCTCTTTCGAGATGCCGGCGAGCCGGCGAATGGGCGCCCAACCGGGCCCCGCCGGGCGCACTCTTCGGTAGAACTCGACGAGCGTCTGACGATCGGTCTGCGGACCGAGATACGCGGTCAGCACCCAGCAGACGGTGGTCACGGCGATGGTGATGAGCAGGTTGATGTCCTTCAAGCCGATGAAGGTCGAGGGTTGCAGCACATCATAACGCGCGAGCCCGATGAGGAGCACCGAGATCACGAACGAGCTCACCATGGCGACGACCTCGCACCAGGCGGTCACGCGCCACCAGAACCAACGCGCGAGATAGAGCAATCCGGTGCCGGCCCCCACTTGCAAGATGATGTCGAAGGCGTCTTTGGCGGTGTCCAGGACGAACGTGAGGCCGGCAGCACACACAAACAACAGCACCGTCGTGATGCGCCCCACGCGCACGTAGTGCTGTTCGTCCGCCTCTCTCCGGATGAACCGACGGTAGAAGTCGTGCACCAGATACGAGGCGCCCCAGTTGAGATGTGTGAGAATCGTGGACGAATTGGCCGCTATGAGGCCTCCAACCATCAATCCCACGAAGCCGGCGGGCAGGAACTTCAACATCGCTGGGTACGCGATGTCGTGACCGAGCAGCCTCGGGTCGAGGTGGGGAAAAGCCCGTTGGATGTCGGAGAGCTCCGGGTACACCAAGATCGAGCAGAGCGCTGTGATGATCCAGGGCCACGGCCGGAGCACGTAGTGGGCGAGGTTGAAGAACAGCACCGCCCCGAGCGAGTCTCGCTCCGACTTCGAGGCCAGCATGCGCTGCGCAATGTAGCTTCCACCGCCTGGTTCCGAGCCCGGGTACCACACGGCCCACCATTGCACGGCGATCGGCATGACGAACACTGCGAGCGCGATGTCCCACGTGTTGGTGAAGTCTGGCAGCAGGTTGAGATAGTGCACGCCGCCGGGACCTTCCATCGCGGAGAGCTTGGTCACCAAACCGTCGAGACCACCCACTTGCGGGAGCCCGAGCGCGAAGTACGCCGCGGCGATCACGGCGGTCATCATGATCCCGAACTGGATCATGTCGATGACGAGCACACCCCAGAGACCCGAGTGCGCCGCGAACGCCACGTTCAGGAGACCGACGAACATCAGCGTCTGCCACGGCGCCAGTCCAAACAGCACGCCGGCGATCTTGCAGGCCGCCAGGTTGACCGTCGCCATGATCAAGCAGTTGAACAACAAGCCGAGATAGACGGCCCGGAACCCCCGGACGGCGCTGGCCGCTGTACCGGAGTAGCGAAGCTCGTAGAACTCCAGATCCGTCAGGACGCCGGATCGACGCCAGAGCCGCGCGTAGAAGAACACGGTCGCGATGCCGGTCAGCGTGAACGCCCACCACTGCCAGTTCCCGGCGACGCCCTGCCGGCGCACGATGTCGGTCACCAGATTTGGTGTGTCGCTGCTGAACGTCGTGGCCACCATCGAGATACCGGCAAGCCACCAGGGCACCGCCCGACCCGACCCGAAGTATTCGGACGTGCTGCGGCCAGACCGCCGGCCGAAGAACAGTGCCGGAACGAAGCAGATCGCCACGGATCCGAGCGCGATGAGCCAATCAATCGCCTGCAGTTGCATCGAAGACCCCAGCCACGTCGCAGCGCATTCAAGGCTTGAAGATGCGTAGCTCGCGCATTATTCTCGGGAACGCGTGACGGGCGCAAGTTCAGTGGTCAAAAACAGTAGCGCAGGCCTTCAGGCCTGCCAGCGAGGCGTGGGCCAGACGGCGGCAGGGCTAAAGCCCTGCGCTACGCACTTGCCTGTATCGTCTCCTGTGTCCGTATGAACCCGACTCTTCTCATTCTTGCAGCAGGCATCGGCAGTCGCTACGGTGGCCTGAAACAGTTGGATCCCATGGGGCCTCACGGGGAGACCGTCATGGACTACGCCGTGTTCGATGCGATCGGCGCAGGGTTTGCCCGTATCGTGTTCATCGTCCGGCCCGAGTTCGCCGACCTGTTTCGCACCACGATCGGCGAGCGGTATGCGAGCCAGACGAGAGTCGACTACGCCTTCCAGACACTGGAGGATCTGCCGTCCGACTTCGAGGTGCCGCCCGGACGTGAGAAGCCGTGGGGGACGACGCAAGCGGTGCTCGCGGCACGCGATATCATCCACGAACCGTTCGCGGTCATCAATGCAGACGACTTCTACGGGCGTGAATCGTACCGGATCATGCACGACTTCCTCGTCACCCGATCGCAGCAGTCGCCCGCTGCCGTCGCCGATTACGCGATGATCGGCTACCAGCTCCGGCAGACGCTCTCCGCCCACGGCAGCGTGGCGCGCGGCGTGTGTGAGACCAACGGGCAGGGCTTGTTGCGGTCGGTGCGCGAGATGACGAAGGTGGTCCGAGTGGACGGACGCGTCGAGAACCGCGAGGATCCCGCACACCCGGTCGAGCTGACCGGTGACGAGGTGGTCTCGCTCAACTTCTGGGGCTTCGCGCCGTCGGTGTTCGCACAGCTTGCCGAGATCTTCGAGCGCTTCCTGCGCGCGCGCCGTGCGGATCTCACGGCCGAATGCTATATTCCGGCGGCGGTCGATACGCTCATTGCCCGCAACCGGGCGCGCGTGCACGTGCTGCCGACCTCCGCGTCCTGGTTCGGCGTGACCTACCGGGAAGACAAGCCCCTGGTCATGGAAGCCATCCAGCACCTCGTCGAGGCCGGCCGCTACCCTTCCCCGCTCTGGAGCTGACCTGTTTGATGCGCGCGCACGTCCAACATAGTCTCCTCACCGTCATCAGCCAGTTCCAAGTGTACGGCGATTGCCTCGCCACCCCTCGCTACGGCAGCGGCCACATCAACGAAACCTACGCCCTCACCTTCAACCAGTCGGGCGCACCAGTCCGCTACATCCTGCAGCGCATCAATCACGACGTCTTCAGGCAACCCATTCCGCTCATGGAGAATGTCGCGCGCGTGACCGCTCATGCCCGCGCGCGACTCTCCACCAACGGCAGCGGGGATATCTCGCGACGGGTCCTCACCCTCGTCCCCTCATCGGACGGCAAGCCCTACGTCATCGACGAAGAAGGCGCCGTGTGGCGTATGTATCTCTTCATCGAGGGCGCGCGGACCTACGATGTCATCGAGACGGACCGGCAGGCGCGGGCCGCGGCGCGAGCCTTCGGTGAGTATCAACGGCTCCTCGCCGACCTCCCCGGCGTCAGGCTGCACGAGACCATTCCGCACTTCCACCACACGCGCCGGCGCTTCGGCGCTCTGCAGCGGGCGATCGACGCCGACATCTGCAACCGCGCGGCGCGGGTGGCCAGCGAGATCGCGTTCGCGGACGCGCGCGAGGCCGGTATCGATGCGCTGCTGGCACGGCAAGCTCACGGCGAGCTCCCAGAACGTACCACGCACAATGACACGAAGCTCAACAACGTGATGATTGACGATCAGACGTCGGAAGGGCTCTGTGTGATCGACCTCGACACAACCATGCCGGGACTTGCGGCGTATGACTTTGGCGACCTGGTGCGAACCGCGACGGCGGCAGCCGCCGAAGACGAGCAGAACCTCGACAAAGTCTGCGCACGCATGGACATGTTCGAGGCGCTCGCGGAAGGTTATTTGTCCACCGCAGGTGCCTTCCTCACGCCACCTGAACGAGAATCGCTCACTGTGGGTGCCAGGCTCATCACCCTCGAGAACGGTCTTCGATTCTTGACCGACTACCTGCAGGGCGACGTTTACTTCAAGACGTCGCGTCCCGATCACAACGTGGACCGCGCCCGCACGCAGTTCAAGATGGTGGAATCGATGGAGGCACAACTCGATACGATGGACCGAATCATCGAGCGGCTGGGGTAGGCCGGAAAGGGCAAGGGGGCTAGGGATCTAGGGATCTAGGGATCTAGGGATCTAGGGATCTAGGGATCTAGGGATCTAGGGGTCGACTCGGCAGTCGGAGGTGATGGTCGGTGTTGGGCCCAGCGTCCGACGGCGCACGCCCTATACGCTCGAACCAACGTGCCCCTTGATCCCTTGATCCCTTGATCCCTTGATCCCTTCCTTCCCTACTTCTCCGGAACGGTCCAGTAGTACACCTTGCGGCCGTCTACCTCGACCTCTTCTTCAGGTTCCCATTCCCCCTGCATGTCGAACGAGTGCGAGACGATCCGCGTGCCTGGCTTGAGCTCGCTCTGCAGCTTTGGCATGAGCTTCACGTTGAGCGTTGGGAGCAAGTACAGCGTGACGACGGTCGCCTCGCTGATATCGGTGCCAAACAAGTCGTCCTGCCGGATCTCGACGCGATCCTCGACACCGGCGGCCTGGACGTTCTCGTTCGCCTCCTTGATGCGCTGTGGGTCGATGTCGATCCCGACGCCGCGCGCGCCAAAGTCACGAGCGGCAGCCACGACGATGCGGCCGTCGCCGCATCCGAGGTCGTAGACCACATCGTCTTTGGTCACGTTGGCGGTCTTGAGCATCGCCTCCACGACCTCGGGCGGAGTTGGAACGAAGATGACATCCGGCTCGCTCTTCTCCGACTCACTGGACGCCGGCGGCGCCGCCACCTGTGGCAGACTCAGTGCCGTCGTGCGGGATTCCGCCTGCACCATTAACACCATCAGGACCAAACCAAACCCTACGACTGACCATCGCTGTTGCATGAGCGTCTCCTCGATCGCTGAACGGGGGCACGGGCTCGTGCGCACACCCCGTGCGCGCCTGCGGAACCGCGTCAGTCTAGCAGAGAACTGTAGGTGTGCGAACCAGGCAATACAACCTCATCCGCTTGTTTGAGGGCTGACGGTCCCGTATAGTGAAGGAGACGGTCTGTGCTCCGGCCGCGTGCTGTCGGTTAGGAGGAGGAGACGATCCCTTCCTCTGCCGAACCAACGACATGCGCCCGATGATCAGCTGCCAATAGATGGACACCAGCGACGCTGGTGTCCCGACAGACCGGTGTGAAAGGACATCCCGCTTGCCGGAACCACGACTGAAGATTGCCGTTTTCATCGACTTCGACAACATCGAGATCGGCGTCAAAACCACCCTCGGTGGCCGTTTCGACCCCGGCGCCGTCCTCGAAGCCGTGAAGGAGCGCGGGGAGGTCGCAACCAAGATTGCCTATGGTGACTGGACGCGCGCAGGCGACTACAGCCGGGAGCTGACGCAGCATGGCATCCAGATGGTCCAGCGCAGCTTGACCCCCGGTGGCGACAAGAACGGCGCAGATATCAACCTCGCCCTCGACGCCCTCGAAATGGCGTTCACGCACAGCCACATCAACGCATTCGTCATCGTCGGTGGCGACAGCGACTTCATGGCCCTGGTCGAAAAGCTGAAACAGTACGATCGCAAGGTGATGGTGGTCGGCGGGCGCCAGTTCACGAGCATCATCCTCCAGCGCAACTGCCACGAGTTCATCGCGTACGAGAACGTGACGCGTGACCGCCGCCCGGGCGCTCGGCGGGGGCCGGTCAAGAACCCCGCGGAGGGCATGCCGCTCGTCAAGCGCGCGCTCAAGATTCTCGCGGATCGTGAGGTCACGCCTCAGCTTGGCGTCCTCAAGAGCACGCTGCTCCAGCTCGACCCGACGTTCTCCGAGCGGGAGTACGGCGTCAGCAGCTTCCGCGACTTCGCCGAGCGGCTGGCGCGCGGCGGCCACGTGACACTCAAGGGCACGGACCGGAGCCTACACGTCGAGCTGAAGGAGCAAGAATCGTCTGGAGACGCCGACGCGGCAAGCGCTGAGAGCGCGTCGGATGCCCCAGAGGTCGCGGCGGACAGCGTGGCGCAAACCGAGCCTCGCGAGAGCACGGAGGGAGGTCCCGTCAGTGAGAACGGCGCGCCAGCGGGCACCCAAGCCGACGGCTTCACGATCTTGCGCGAGACATTCCTGCGCCCCGGGGCCGTACAACGCTGGCCGCTCTATGTGCGCCAGGTGAAGCAGATTCTCCGGTCGACGCAAGAGCGCTTCGACGAGCGCCGCTACGGCTTCGGGGGCATTGTCGACGCGCTGCGCTATGGTCAACGCGAAGGCCTCTTCCGTCTCGACCGTGACCGGCAAGGGGTCATCCGGGTTTATCCCGGTGCGTTATTCCAACAGCCGTCGACGGCCACTACAGCCGCCGGTGCCCCAGACGTGAAAGAACAGGAGGCAGAAGGCGCCCCCGGACCGGAGCCGCTCGTCGACGAGCGCGAGACTTCTGCAGAGCCTGACCAGCGGAGCGAGCGCGAGCAAACCGGGTTGTTCGAGAGCGCTGAGCAGGCCCCGCCGAGCGAGCAGGCGCAACCCGATGCCGGCGGGACGTCCATGGAGGAGGAACCCACGCGGAAGCCAACGGCCCGTCGCACGCGCGTCGGCAAGCAGACGGCTCGACGTCCCACACGCGCCACGTCGACGGCTGGCGCTTCCGCCTTCGCGCCTCGCGCTTCGGCGGACAAGGCTGCAAGCCCGTCGAGCGGTGCGCGAAAGACGACGACCACACGCAAGCGAGCGCGAAAGGCACCCCAGACCGAGCCGGGCCGGTCATAGGGCGACGTCTCTCGTCAACGGCTCTTCCAACGATGTATCGCGCTTCCTTTCGCTGCATCAACGGGTGCCCCGGTGAGTATCCGCTGACGCAGCCCATTTATCGCTGCCCTCACTGCCAGCATCTGCTGGAAGTCGCCCATGATCTCGCGGCGCTGGGAGATCGCTCACCCGCCGCCTGGATGCGGCTCTTCGACGACCGCTACAAGCGAACGGCCTGGCCCTACGGATCGTCCGTGTGGGGGAAGAAGGAGTGGGTGTGCCCGGGCCTTCCCGACGAGCACATCGTCTCCATGGACGAAGGCGGAACCAACCTGCTGTGGGCCGAGCGTTACGGCCGTGCGCTCGGCCTCGAAGACGTGTGGGTGAAGCAGTGCGGGAACTCGCACACCGGCTCGTTCAAGGATCTCGGCATGACCGTTCTCGTGTCGGTCGTGCGCTACATGATCGCGCTGGGCCAGCCGGTGCGCGCGGTCGGGTGCGCCTCGACCGGCGACACCTCCGCCTCGCTCGCCGCCTACGCGGCGGCGGCGGGCATTCCGGCCATCGTCATTCTGCCGAGGGGACGCGTGTCGGTGGCGCAGCTGATTCAGCCGCTGGCGAACGGCGCCACGGTGCTGGCGCTCGACACGGACTTCGATGGCTGCATGGCCATCGTCAAGCGGTTGGCCGAAGAAGAAGGGGTTTACCTCGCCAATTCCATGAACAGTCTGCGTCTCGAAGGCCAGAAGACGGTGGCCATCGAGATCGTCCAGCAGTGGGACTGGGAGGTCCCGGAGGTGATCATCATCCCAGGCGGGAACCTGGGCAACGTGAGCGCGCTCGGCGCTGGCTTCGACATGATGGAGGCGCTCGGGCTGATCCGCAAGCGACCGCGCATCGTCGTCGCGCAGGCGGCCGCCGCCAATCCTCTGTATCTCGCCTCTCAGCGCAGCTGGCAGTTCGAACCGGTCGTCGCGCAGCCCACGCTCGCGTCGGCCATCCAGATTGGTAATCCCGTCTCGATTCAGAAGGCGATCCGCACCCTCGAGAAATATGACGGCATCGTCGAGCAGGCCACCGAAGAGGAGCTCGCCAACGCGGCGGCACGCGCGGATCAGTCAGGCATGTACAACTGTCCCCACACGGGTGTCGCCTTGGCGGTGCTGGAAAAGCTCGTTGCTCGTGGAGAGATCGATCGAGGCGATCGGGTTGTCGTGATCTCGACGGCCAATGGTCTCAAGTTCACCGAGTTCAAGGAGCGTTACCATGAGCGCGCCCTGGACAATGTCGTACCGCGGTATGCAAACACACCCATCGAATTGCCAAACGACTACGACGCCGTGAGACGCGCCATCGAGTAGCTCGGCCCCGCAGCCTTCCTGGACCTCAGCCTGGTCTGAGGCCACAGTGAATGTGATACAACTGCTGGCATGTCAGAGTTCATGGACGCGCCTGGCCCCGGCCGTTCACCGACCGCGCGTCGCGCCAGCCGTTCAGCGGGCAGGCCCCGCCTTCGCGCTGCTTCGGCTCGGCGCACCGACTCGCAGGACGCGGAGGCACCTGGGTTCCCCGGAGCACAGAACGCGGAGGCGGCCCTCGAGGATGCTGTGCCCAGCGCGTCCGAGCGCGTCGTGCACCACGTGCGAGTGCTGCTCGAACAAGGGCTGCTCAAGCCGGGCGATCGCCTGCCACCGGAGAGACAGCTCGCCGTGGAAGCGGGTGTGAGTCGGTCGAGCGTGCGGGTCGGCCTGCGCGCGCTCGCGACCATGGGCGTGATTCAGTCGCGTCACGGCTCGGGCACTTACGTGGTGGACGGACCGCCGATGCTCGAGAGCGAGCCACTTCGCTACCTGGCGACGCTACATGGCTTCAGCCGCGATGAGATGTTCGAGGCGCGCCGGTTGCTCGAGGTGGGCGTCGCCGGCCTGAGCGCAGAGCGGGCCACTGGCGAAGACCTCGCCGCTATCGCGGAGGAGGTGACGAGTATGTTCGCCTCGATCGAGATCCCACACGACTTCCTCGTCCACGACATCCGCTTCCATCGAGCCGTGGCGGCCGCGTCCGGCAATCCCATCCTCGCCTCGCTCGTCGAGATGGTCTCCGCCGTCTTCTACAAGCGGCGGCGAGAAACGGTCGCACGAGCGCGAGATCTCAAAGAATCGGCCGAGATGCATCGGCGCATTTATATGGCCATCCGCCAACGCGACACCACAGCCGCGCGCGCCCTGATGAACGAGCACCTCCAGCAAAGTTGGCAGGCTCAGATATCCGAAGAGACGTAGCCGGATTCTCACTGTCCGGCGGCTGAGGAGCTCGCTCATGAGACACGTCGGCAGACGACAGGTGCATCACCGACCTTCGTCCGCCTTCTGATCTTGTTGAAAGCGCGCCAGGACCTTCCACCTATCGGGATCCTGCATCGACAGCGTGGCGAAGTAGAGCGAGACGTCTTCCGGAGGGAACGACGCACGAACCTGCCCGACGGCCTCGTCGAGCCGCGCCTCGTCGAGCTGCGGCGTGACATCCTCTGCAATCAGACCATTCTCGTGTGGAATGCCCAGCGCATCGAGAAACGTGGACATCATCGGGCGCTGCGACGCCAGGTGATAGGCGACCAACAAGCTGGCCGCAAGCGTTTCCGAAAGCGCGCTCGCCGACGCGAGCGCGCGGACCCGGCGCTCGAGCGGCATGCCCATCACCGATTTTGGCCGAAAATGCAGCCGCTCGGCGATGAGGCTCACGGCTTCGGCTTGCTCGGCTGAAGGGGTGTCTTCGCGCCAGAACGCATCTGCCGCGGCACGCCGTTGCGCAGCGGTCATCTGCTTCCAGAGAATAGATGGTCGGGAATTCGGTGTCTCCGTCATTGCACAATGGTCAGCGTTGCGATCCGTCCGCCAACGCGAAGGCGGCTCCGTCAGGATAGTGTACGTCGGCCGGCACGACGCTTGCAGCTCATCGTCACAGGATTGGGAAAGGCGTCCGCGCACATGCGGCGCAGAGAGGACAACTGATGCGTAGCATTCGCGATATTGGCCTGAGCCTGCTGTGCGGCGGCCTCGTCATAATGGCTGGCGCCTGCACGAGGACGGCGGAGCCGGAACGGCCCGCGCGGTCCGAGGAGGGACGGCCGGCGCCGACCGAGGCGGCGGGGGCCGACGAGACGTTTGCACCGACGGCCGGCAATCGCCTGGCGAATGACGATGCGCCGGATGCGGCCACGGCGCCGGCGACCGGCGAGGCGACAGAACCGGCACCGGCACCGGAGCCCGACGCCGAGAGGACGAATCGCCCCAGCGCGTCGGACTCGGTCAGCGAGCCGCGTACCGCGACGACCGACCGCCCCGATACGGCACCGGCCGGTCGTGAAGCCCGTAGCGATTCACGCGAGACGGCCAGCCCGGCACCTTCCGCACCTGCCGTTCCGCTCACCCGCGTTATCACGGTGCCCGACGGCACCTCCCTGCCGCTCGTTTTGACGGGCGCGGTAGCATCGGACACGAGCGAGGTAGAGGACCCGGTCGATGCACGGCTCGCGAGCGCCGTGGATGTCGAGGGCACGACGGTCATTCCCGAAGGCTCCGTCGTTTCCGGGACCGTCTCCGAGGTGCAACGCTCGGGCCGCGTGAAGGGCGTCGCTCACCTTGGCATTCGCTTTCACACGCTGGTCATCGGCGAACAGAGCTACGATATCCGCACGGCAGGAGTCGCGCGACAAGCGAAGGCCACCACGAAGAAGGACGCGCAAAAAGTCGCCGTCCCGGCGGCCGCTGGTGGTGTGATCGGCGCGATCGCCGGTGGTGGGAAAGGTGCGGCGATCGGCGCAGCAGCAGGCGCCGCTGCCGGCGGCGGCGCGGTGCTCGCCACTCGCGGCCAGGAAGTACGTCTCCCTTCCGGATCTCGCGTGACGACGACGCTGGCGGCACCGCTGGAAGTGACTGTGAAGAACTGAATCAGGTTTCGGATTCAGGATTCAGGAATCAGGAGTCGGGAATCCTGGAAAGTGCGGCGCATTCTGCACATCGACATGGACGCCTTCTACGCGTCGGTGGAGCAGCGCGATCGCCCCACGCTGCGCGGACGTCCCGTGGCCGTGGGCGGCAGCCCGAGCGGGCGGGGCGTTGTCTGCGCGGCCAGCTACGAGGCACGCAAGTTTGGCGTCGCTTCGGCGATGCCGACGGCGCGCGCCCTCCGTCTCTGTCCCGACCTCATTGTTGTCCCACCTGATTTTGCGAAGTACCGCACGGTTTCCGGTGAGGTCTTCGCAATCTTCCGCAGCGTCACCTCCCTTGTCGAGCCGCTCTCGCTCGACGAGGCATACCTCGATGTCACGGAGAACACCTGGGACGAGCCGCTCGCATCCAACGTTGCACGCCGGCTCAAGGCGAACATCCGCGACGTCACCGGGCTCACCGCGTCGGCAGGCGCCGCGCCCAACAAGTTTCTCGCGAAGATCGCGTCGGGCTGGAAGAAGCCCGACGGCCTCACGGTCATCGCCCCGGAGCGTGTCGAGGCGTTCCTGCGTGAGCTCCCGATCGAAGCCCTCTGGGGTGTTGGCCCCGTTACGGCTCGTCGCTTGCGCGAGCGCGGCATCGGTCGCCTCGTGGACGTGCGTGCCGCACGCCCTGAGCTCCTCCATGAGAGCGTTGGCTCGTTTGCGGAGTCGCTCGTCCGCTTGGCGCACGGCATCGATGATCGGCCGGTTGAGCCCAACCGTCCCCTGAAGTCGCGCGGTTCAGAGAACACGTACGCCACGGACCTCACGAGCCTTGCTGAGATTCAACATGAGGTTGCAGCGATGGCGCGCCACAGCGCCACCTGGCTCGTGCGAAAGAGCCTGTGGGCCAGAACCGTCACCCTGAAGGTGCGGTACGACGACTTCACGACCATCACCCGCAGCAGCACCGCGAGCCCGGCCTCCCGTGACGAACCAGAGATAGTCAGCCGCGCCCTGAGCCTGTTGAATCGCACGGACGCGGGCGTACGGCCGGTGCGCCTCCTCGGCGTGAGCGTGCACAATCTGTGCGAGTCACCCTGGGGGCCCACACGTACCGACGACCTCACACCACGCCTCCCCTTCGACAGTGACACGTGACATTGGACAGCCTCAGAGGGTCTGAAGTGCTGGGCGGGCCGCGGTTTGGGCGCTGTCGTCCCCGGTCCTCAGTGCTGAGCTGCCGACGTGCGGCTTGTTCAACGCCCCATTTGCGCTCGGGTGTCAAGGGTACTGACGACCTGGATTGGTAGAGTGCGACGGCCGAAATGTACAGGGGTGCTCCCGGGCTGCTCGACGGGGGTCGCGCCGCGCAACGGGGCGGACGTCGCGAGGGTATGAAGAGTATAGTTGAGTCGAAACTGCTGATTTGACAGGCAGTTGATACAGTATGCTCCCAGTTAGACGCAACGGATGAGCCGGTGGCGGTGTGTTTGGCCCGAGCAACGGCCCGGCGTATCCCTTTTCGGCACAATCGCAGAAAGGAGGACCAACCTGATGCAGAACATGATGGACCGGTTCAACGAGCACGTGGGTGCGTCTCTTCCCAGCGTGCTTGGCGCGCTGGTTATTCTCATCGTGGGCTGGCTAGTGGCCCTAATCGCGGCCGGAATCGTGCGCGGCTTGCTGAAACGTACCGACTTCGACAACAAGCTGGCCGGATGGATCTTCGGCGCCCGCGGCGCGAAAGTGCCTATCGAGCGGTACTTGGGTCAGATCGTCTTCTGGGGCGTGATGCTGTTCGTGCTCATGGCCTTCTTCCAGGCCCTGCAGCTCACGGCCGTCACCGAGCCACTCAACGCCCTGCTGCAGCAGATTACCGAGTTCGCCCCCCGGCTCCTGGGCGTGCTGGTGCTGCTCATCGTCGCTGCCGTGCTGGCCGCCATCGCGCGAGCAATCGTCACGCGCGCGTTGACTGCGACCGGTGCTGACCAACGACTCGCCGTAGAAGGGGGCCCCCCTCTCAGCCAGACGTTGGGCGAAGCCATCTACTGGATCGTGTGGCTGCTCTTCCTCCCAGCGATCCTGAGCACGCTGCAGCTCTACGGATTGCTGACACCAATCCAGGGCATGCTCAACAAAGCGCTCGCCTTCCTGCCGAACATCCTTGCGGCGGCGCTGGTGCTTGGCGTCGGTTGGTTCGTGGCACACCTGGTCCGCCGCATCGTGTCGAGCCTGCTCGCGGCGATTGGCGTCGACCGCTTGGGTGAGCGCCACGGGTTGCAGCAAGCCCTAGGTGGCACGTCGGTCTCCGGGGCCATCGGCACGGTGGTGTATGTTCTGGTGCTCCTCCCGGTTGCTATTGCTGCGCTCAATGCTCTCCAGCTCGAGGCGGTCACTCGCCCGGCGAGCAACATGCTCGATACGCTGTTGAGCTCCGTGCCAGCGATCTTTGGCGCGGCGCTGGTCATCGTGCTCTCGTACGTGATCGGCCGTGTGATAGCGGAGCTGGTCGCCCGAACGCTGTCTGCGGTTGGCTTCGATAACTTCCTGGCCAAGCTCGGCGTCGTCGGGCAAGCGGGCGCAGCCCCCACGCGGAAGCCCTCGACCATCGTGGGGCAGCTGATTCTCGTCGCCATCCTCCTGTTTGCTGCCATCGAAGCGGCGGGGCTGATGGGCTTCACGGAACTGCAAGCGTTGCTGTCGTCGTTCATCGTTTTGGGCGGCCACATCTTGCTCGGCCTCGTCGTGTTTGGCGTCGGGCTCTACCTCGCGAACCTGGCGGCCAACGTGATCCGAGACAGCAACGTGACCAACGCGCGGTTCTTGGCCAGTGCCGCACGCGTGGCGGTGCTCGTGCTGGCGGGCGCCATGGCGCTCCGTCAGATGGGGCTCGCCAACGAGATCATCAACCTCGCCTTTGGGCTCCTCGTGGGGGCCATCGCCGTGGCGGTGGCCTTGGCGTTTGGTCTTGGTGCACGAGACGCCGCTGGCCGAGAGGTCGAGTCGTGGGTTCGATCCGTACGCCGGCCCGAGTGACAGGGTGACGGGGTGAGGGGGTGACAGGGTGAAACTCACCGAGTCACCCTGTCACCGAGTCACCCTACCGGCGTACGAACCTGACACAGACTGGTGAAGGGACTTCGACCTGCGTGCCAGTGGGTGCGAGTCGGCCACTTTGCTGGTCGATGCGAAAAACCACAAGCGAGTTGGAATCTTGATTGGCGGCGAGCAGATAGGTGCCGCTGGGATCGATGCCGAAGTGGCGTGGCGTCTTACCGCCGCTGGCTCGATGCTCCACCGGGCTGAGACGCCCGTTTGCTTCGTCTACGCCGAAGACTGCGATGGTGTCGTGGCCACGGTTCGATCCGTAGACGAAGCGGCCTGACGGATGTACCTGGACGTCGGCCGTATGGTTGGTGCCGCTGAAATCGGCTGGCAACGTGGGCAGCGTCTGCAGAGCCTCGAGCGTGCCCTCCGCCGCGTCCCAGGCAAAGGATGTCACGGTCGACTGGAGCTCGTTCATCACGTAGGCAAAGCGGCCGTTGGGGTGGAACGCGAGATGCCGTGGCCCGGCCCCAGGCTCGACTCGGGCATCTGGGGGATCGTGCGGTGTAATCGTGCCTGCCGTGGCATCGAGCCGATAAACCAGGATGCGATCGAGCCCTAGGTCCGCCGCCAACGCGAATTGGTTGCTTGGGTCGGGATTGATGGAGTGGGCATGCGGCCCTTGCTGCCGCTTCGGATCGACGCTCGATCCTTCGTGTTGCACGGTCGCAGAGGCTGATTCGAGGCGACCATCCTCGTCAATAGGCAGCACGGCAACGCTGCCGCCCCCGTAATTCGCGACGAGCACGTGCGCTCCCGCCTCGTCTACGGCCACGAAGCATGGGCCTGCTCCGCGGGACGATTGCTCGTTCAGGAGTGTCAGCGAGCCGTCGGGACCGATGGCAAACGCGCTCACGGCACCGCCCGGGCGGTCGCCGTCGTTGCCGCTTATCTCGTTCACGGCGTAGAGCACGCGCTTGGTCGGGTGAACGGCAAGGAAGCTTGGACTCTTCGCCTCGGCGGCCAACGTGGGCTCGGAAAGCTGTCCCGTGCGCGGATCCATCCGCAGCAGGTAGATGCCCTTGCTCTCGCCGTTGGTATAGGTGCCGACGTAGACGAACAGCTCGCCGGTTGTCTCACCGCCTTGCGAGGCCTCGGCCGGCTGATTCGTCAAGAGCGATGCGCCGATCAAGGCAACGCCGATGAGACAGGACATCACCGGTGGGCACAAGGAATCTTTGATCCAGAGATGAGCACAGATAGACACGCGTGAAACTATACACAGCTATGTTTGGAATCCGGAAGGGCCGCCCTACAGCGCCTCTGTCACCCGTGATGCCGCTTCCATCTTCTCCGGCTCTGGGGTGAAGTCTTCCCCGGGGTTGATGAACCGGTCCGATTCCCACTCGTACTGCCGGTCGTGGAGCTGCCGGTAGCGTCCGCCCCGCACGTAGAGCTCCGCGTGCGTCCCACGCTCGATGATCTGACCATCCTCGATGACGAGGATCTGATCGGCGCTCCGGATCGTCGAGAGGCGATGTGCGATGACAAACGTCGTACGGCCGCGGCGCAGCATGCGTAGCGCGTCTTGAATCTTGCCCTCGCTCTCGCTGTCGAGGCTCGACGTCGCCTCGTCCAAGATCAGAATCTTGGGATCGGCAAGGATCGCCCGTGCAATGGCCACGCGCTGTCGCTGGCCGCCCGACAGCCGAACGCCGCGCTCGCCGACGACCGTCTTGTACTTCTCCTCGAACGCCTCGACGAACTCGTCGCAGTGCGCGATACGCGCCACTTCCCGCACCTCATCCATGCGTGCGTGCGGACTGGAATAGCGGATGTTCTCGGCAATGGTACCGTCGAACAAGAAGTTGTCTTGCAGCACGACACCGAGCTGGCCGCGATAGCTGGCGAGCTGTACATCGCGCAGGTCATGGCCGTCGATCAGGATCCGCCCAGACGAGGGTCGATTGAAGGCCATGACCAGGCTGGTCAGCGTGCTCTTGCCAGAGCCGCTCGAACCGACGAGAGCGGTCGTCGAGCCGGCCGGCGCCCGGAACGACACGCCCTTCAACACCGGTACGCCTTCCTTGTACTCGAACCACACCTCCTCGAACCCAATCTCTCCCTGGAGATCCTCGAGCCGTACGCGGTCGCTATCGCCGTCGTCTTCGGCGACGGTTTGGCGAATCTCGCGAATGCGATCGAGACCGGCGAACGCCTCGGTGATCTGTGTGCCAATCGACGCCATCTGGACGAGCGGTGCGGTCACCAGGCCGACGAAGATGACGTACATGAACAGATCGCCGACCGTCCAGTAGCCGCTGAGCATATCGCGGCCGCCCACGACGATCATGAGCACGCCCACGACGCCCATCACCACGGTGGAGAGCGCGGTGGTCAGTGAAATGCCCGTCATCGACTGCGCGACGTTTCGGAGCAGGCGATGCGCGCCGCCGGCAAAGATAATCTGCTCCCGCCGCTCGGCCGTGTAGGCTTTCACCTCGCGAATCCCGCTCAGCCCTTGCGACAGCCGGCCGGTCACCTCCGCGTTGATCTTCCCGCGCTCGCGGAACAGCGGCCGCAACCGCTTGAACGCCAGTGCCATGCCGCCGGCAAACGACCCAAGGAGGACGAGCGTCGCGAGCGTCAGCGTCCAGTTGAGATAGAACAGCACGCCAAGCGCGAGCACGGCCGAGACGATGCCACCCGCCAGTTGCACCAGGCCGGTGCCGACGAGGTTCCGAATACCCTCCGCGTCGCTCATGATGCGCGAGATGAGGATGCCGGTTTGCGTGGTGTCGAAGTACCGAACCGGGAGGCGAGTGACGTGCGCATGCACCGAGCGACGCAGCTCCGTGATGGCGCGCTGCGCGGCTATGCCGAGCACCTGTGTCAGCGCAAACGAGGTGACTGCCTGCACGAGCGTTGCCACACCCGCCGCGATCGCCAGCGGCACGAGCAGATCATGGCGCTGCTTTCCGACGACATCATCGATGAGAAACTTCGATGTAATCGGAAGGACAAACCCGATCGGTCGATTGATGAGCATCAGCACCGCGCCCAGCGTCAAGCGTGCGCGCCGCGCCCAGATGATCGCGCGTGCTTCCTCCCAGGCGTTGCGGTAGTCGATGCGCTTCTTCGTCTCCGGGGAACTAGGCATAATCAGCGTCGATCACTCAGGTTATCCGCGCGCCGCCGTGATGCGGATCAGCCGATCGGGTAGGTCGTGAGGCTAGGACGCCCCGCCGAGGCGTCCGGCCCGGATCTTTCATCTTACAGCGAACGCGCGGCCTAAAGGTCGGGCCCACCCTCACCCAGCGTCGCATGCGCGGTCGCGGGCTCGATGAAGAGGAAGGCCACGCCGGCGCCAATCGCCACGCCAACCAGCAGCGCCGTGAGACCGACATCCGCCCCACCGACGATGGCGGCGCCGAGCATCAACAGGAGCGCAACCGCCCAGTCCGCGCTGCGCACCAGCCAGGAAGCGCGGCGCCGCTGCAGATCGAGTGCCGCAGGATAGCAACGAGACGTGAACGCAAGGTTGAAGCGCAGCGTCGCCGCGAGCGCCACGACCGCCACATTGACGACGAACCACAGCGTGCGCCATGGTCCCGGCGTCATGTGTGCGCGCACCAGCCACATGGGCCAGAGCATCACGCCGTAGACGAGCGACACGACGACCTGGTGAACCTCCCATCCCAACCGCGTTGCCGGTTGACGCTCGCCGGGTGCGCCGCCGTGCGTCATCGGCACCGAGCCGTCCGGCTCCACGCTCTCGGCCGCGTGACCCTGCCTGCGCGTCTCGCTGGCAAGTGAGCCGCGCGCTTCCACGATGGCAGACACGAGGTCGTCGGTCGCCGTAAACCGCTCGGCAGGGTCCTTCGCCAAGCAACGTGTGACCACGGGCTGCAGCTGCCTCGCCACTGTGTCACCGACGACGCTGAGCGGTTGCGGCTCGTCGCGCAAGATCCGCGCCCACGTCGCCGGCACTTCCGGTCCACGGAACGGATGCTGCCCGGTGATCAGCTCGTAGAGCAAGACGCCAAACATGAACTGATCACATCGTGCGTCCGCTTCTTCGCCGCGCAGCTGCTCGGGCGACATGTACGCCGGCGTCCCCACGATCATGCCAGTCTGCGTGAGCCGTGTGGGCAGCGACCCGGCGCGCTCCGCAGGGGCGACCTGCGCCAAGCCAAAGTCCACGATCTTGATGCCGTGCTCACTCCGCACGACGTTCTCTGGCTTGAGGTCGCGATGAACGACACCCTGTCGATGCGCAGCCGCCAACGCGCGGGCGATGTCCAAAACGGTGCTCAGAAGGTGCCCACCTTTGAAAGGGCCCAACGCCTCCAACTCATCCCGAAGGGTTCGGCCGCGCACGTACTCCGACACGATGAAGAGCACGCGTCCAACCTCTTCGAGGGCGTAGACGGTGGCGATACCGGGATGCGACAACGCCGCCGCCGCGCGTGCTTCACGCCGCAAGCGGGCCCGGCGGCCGTCATCGCTGGCAACTGCGGCTGGCAGGAGCTTGATCGCCACGGAGCGGTTCAGCTCGGTGTCGCGGGCCAGATAGACGATGCCCATGCCGCCTCGCCCGAGCTCCTCCTCGATGGCGTAGCGGCCCAGGCGAGAGCCGGCCGACAACGGTTGTGCGTCTACCGACGGACCAATGGAGGACAGGGCTCCGCGGGCGAGCAAGTCGAGTGGATCGAGCCCCTGCTCGAGGAAGTCCGGGTCGGTTTCGTGGGCGGTGACGAGCGCCTCGATTTCGCGCCGAAGGGCAGGCGCGTCCGCGCACGCCCCCTCGAGGAAGGCCGCTCGCTCGGTTCGAGGCCGTGCCAGCACCGCATGAAATAGCTCGTTGATGCGGCGCCATTCCTCCCGACGGCTCACGGCGCCTCGCTCCCGACGAGCCGGCGCCGCAGCCAGGCACGCGCGACGGTCCAATCGCGCTTGGCTGTCGCCGGCGAGACATCGAGTTGCCCTGCCGCCTCCTCGATCGACAGGCCACCAAAGAACCGCAGCTCGACCAATCGCGCCTGGCGCCGATCGAGATCCGCAAGCTCCTCGAGCGCGCCATGCAACGCCTCGACGTCGATCGAGCCCGGCGATGTGGCGACGAGCGCTTCATCGAGCGTGATGCGAGCCGCGTGTCCGCCCCGCTTCTGCGCGTGTCGCGCGCGCGCGTGCTCGACCAGGATCTGACGCATGGCGCCGGCCGCAATCGCGCAGAAGTGTGCGCGGTTTTGCCAGGCGGTGTTGTGCTCACGGAGAAGGCGCAAGTACGCTTCGTGCACGAGCGCGGTGGCCTGCAGCGTATGACCCGGTCGCTCGCGCTGCAGGTAGTGCGCCGCAAGCCGCCGGAGCTCCCGGTACACCACTGGCAGCAACGTCTCGAGCGCGTCGGCGCGCTGCCGCTCATCGGCCCTGCGGCGTCCGTCCGGTCCATTCATGAATCTCCGCGATTCTCGATCGTCGTCCATCGCGCGCACAATAGGGGTGCGGATATGTCGGCTCCGGGCGCCACACGAGCGGTGGGCTCGCTGCCGCACGCGGGAGCACATCAGTCATCATGACATTACCAGCTCGTCTCGTGACACTGGGATGGGACGACCGCTTCGCCCGAGAATTCCAGCATTACGCCGCCGCAGGCCTGGTCCCGGGGCGTGTCGTCGCCGAGCATCAGCACATCTATCGGGTGAGCACGGACGAAGCAGAGATGCTCGTCCGTGTCGCAGGGCGCGCCCGGCATCGTTGGCGCGCGCGCGACGCGTTTCCAGCCGTCGGCGACTGGGTGGCGCTTCGCCTGGCGGCGCACGATCGGACCCCGCTCATCGAGGGCGTGCTGCCGCGTCGGAGCCACTTCTCGCGCAAGGCGGCTGGCCGGGTGATTGAGCAACAGGTCCTGGCGGCCAATGTCGACACGGTCTTCCTCGTGAGCGGTTTGGATCACGATTTCAACACGCGCCGGATCGAGCGCTATCTCGTCACGGCGTGGGCGGGTGGCGCGGCGCCGGTCGTCGTGCTCAACAAGGCCGACAGGTGCGACGATATCGATGCGCGACTGCGGGACGTGGAGGCGATCGCTCCCGGCGTCCCCATCGTGGTCACCAGCGCGGGTCGAGGCGATGGGCTCGAGAAGCTCCGTAGCCACGTGCGACCGCGACGTACGGTCGCCTTCCTCGGATCCTCGGGCGTCGGCAAGTCGACCCTGATCAATCGGCTCCTGGGAGAGGCCCGTCAGGCCACACGCGAAGTGCGCGCCTCGGACCAGCGCGGACGACACACGACGACGCATCGGGAGCTGATCGCCGTGCCCGGCGGTGGATTGCTCATTGACACGCCAGGAATGCGGGAGCTGCAGCTCTGGGAAGGGGATGGGGCGTTGGAAGCAGCCTTTCCAGACATCGAGGCGCTGGCAACCGATTGTCACTTCACGGATTGCAGGCACGATCGAGAGCCGCGCTGCGCGGTCAAGCAGGCTGTCGCAGACGGCCGTCTCCCCGCCGTGCGGCTCGCGCAGTACCAGAAGCTTCGACGCCCTTGACCCCTGATTCCTGAATCCTGTCTTGTATGATGGAGCCATGTCGATCGATGGCGACCATGTGAATGGCCTGGCACCGACGCTCTTGCTCTCGATGCCCCAACTGACGGACCCGAATTTCGAGCGAACGGTGCTCCTCCTCTGCGAGCACACGCCGGATGGCGCGTTCGGTCTCGTGCTGAATCGGCCGACCACCACCGCCGCCGCGGAGGTTGTGAACCTCGCGCCGCCCGTCCGCGCAACGAGCGGCCCTCTCCTGTGGTTTGGTGGTCCTGTGGAGCCCCAGCGCGGCTGGATCCTGCTTGGCGGACTGCCCTCGGGCGTCGATGATGACGTCACCCAGGTCGCACCAAGTCTCTATCTCTCCACCTCACTCGAGCTGCTGCGGCGTGTCCTGATCGACACGCCGCCCCGCACGCGCGTGCTCACCGGCTATTCCGGCTGGGGCCCTGGCCAGCTCGATGCCGAGCTCGCCGCTTCGGCGTGGCTCACCATGGAAGCAGACGCCGGACTCATTTTCGACACGCCGGCAGATCAGATGTGGGATCGGGGCATTCGCATGCTCGGCGCGGATCCCGCGTTTCTCCAGGGCGGCCAAGGGGTCCACTAATCTGGCGCGTTCGGCGAACGCGCCCTACCGCCCTTCGCCCATTCCACATGCTCCCTCACGGCTGGATCCGCGAGTGACGGGGCGTCGGCTCGGTCATCATCGCACAGTGCCGCTTCACTCTCCGGGCCGGCGCTGTTGCCAAGCGCAACCGAGAGGTTGCGACGGAAGCGGCGGAGCCCGGCCCGAGTCATGGCACTCGCCTTGAGCGCCGCCCGCAGATCGGTGTCCGATCGGCGCCAGAGATCGATGGTGCGCGTTCGATCGAAGATCGTCCGCGGCAGCCACGCCGGATCGTCGCTCGTCGGCGCGCGCCGGTTCCAGGGGCACACGTCCTGGCAGATATCACACCCATAGACATGTTCTCCCACGTCGGGCCGCTGTGACCGTGGGATGGCACCACGCACCTCGATCGTCAGGTACGAGATACACCGGGTTGCATCGAGCACATACGGCTCGACCAGCGCACCGGTTGGGCAGGCCTCGAGGCACCGCGTGCAGCTACCGCAGTGGTCCAGCGCAGGCGCGTCCGGCTCGATCTCGAGACCGCACAAGATCACGCCCAGGAAGATCCACGAGCCGACATCCTGGTTGATGACGCACGTGTTCTTACCAATCCAGCCCAGGCCAGCACGCGCGGCGAAGACCTTTTCCTGAACCGGGCCTGTATCGACGTAGGAGACCGCGTCGAACAGCTCACCAGCCGCATCCTTCATCCAACCCAGAAGCAAATGCTGCCGCTGGCCGATGACGTCATGGTAGTCGTCACCCCAGCCGTAGCGCGCGATACGTGCTTCGCCAGGTCCGCACGTCGCCGAGTACGGCCGGTCAACGTTATAGATGGTCCCCGTGACAATGACGGACCGAGCGTTTCGGAGAAGGAGATGCGGGTCTGCGCGCTTGTGGGCCGTTCTGGCGAGATACTGCATCTCGCCTGCGTATCCCCGCGCGAGCCATTCGCGGAATCGGCCGAGCTCTGGAAACGCCTCCGCAGGCGCAATGCCACAGAGGTCGAAGCCGATTTCCGAAGCGCGCGATTTGATTGCAGCGGCTGTCAGCATGCTGCAAGGAATCCACTCAGCCCGCCTGCACTAACTTGCGAAGCACGTACGGCAGGATGCCGCCATGCTTGAACGCGACGAGCTCCTCCGGCGTGTCGATGCGCACGGTCACGGTGAACGTGATGGGATGGCCCTCATCGGGCGTCGCACGGACGGTGAGCTCTCCGCGCGGCTGCAATTCGGCGGCGATCCCGGCAATGTCGACGCGCTCGCGTCCTGTCAGTCCCAGGCTCGCGGCGTGATCACCAGACTTGAACTGCAGTGGCAGCACCCCCATGTTCACCAGGTTGCTCCGGTGAATGCGCTCGAAGCTCTCGGCGATGACCGCTCGCACGCCCAGCAGCTTGGTCCCTTTTGCGGCCCAGTCGCGCGACGACCCAGAGCCGTACTCCTTCCCCGCCAAGACAATGAGCGGCACCCCTTCGGCTTGGTACCGCATCGCCGCTTCATAGATCGTCATCTGCTCGTCGTCTGGCAGATGGATCGTGAAGCCGCCCTCCACGCCTGGCACGAGCTGGTTGCGCAGCCGAATGTTTGCAAAGGTCCCACGGACCATGACCTCATGATTCCCGCGCCGTGCACCATACGAGTTGAAGTCGCGCACACGGACGCCATGCTCCTCGAGGTACTTCCCAGCCGGGCTGTCGGCCTTGATTGATCCCGCCGGCGAGATGTGGTCTGTCGTCACGCTGTCCCCGAGCACACAAAGGACACGCGCTGCGGCGACGTCTTCGAGCGGCTGCGGCGTGAGCGTCATCCCCTCGAAATAGGGTGGGTGTCGGACATACGTGGAGTCGGAATCCCACACGTAGCGCTCGCCCTCCGGCACCGGAAGCGCGCGCCAGCGTGCGTCGCCCTCGAACACGCTGGCATACTGCCGGCGGAACATCTCCGCCTGCACCGCAGCCGCCATCGTGTCTTGAATCTCTCTGCTGCTGGGCCAGACGTCCTGAAGATAGACAGGCGCCCCGTCACGATCCGTTCCAAGGGGCTCGGTCGTCAGGTCGATCGTCATCCGACCGGCGAGTGCATAGGCGACGACGAGCGGCGGTGAGGCCAAGTAGTTCGCACGAACTTGCGGCTGAATGCGCCCTTCGAAGTTCCGATTGCCCGACAGCACCGAGCAGACGACGAGGTTGCGCTCGTCGACGATAGCGGACACCTCTTCGGGAAGCGGGCCGCTGTTTCCGATACAGGTGGTGCACCCGTAGCCAACGAGATTGAACCCCAGCGCGTCCAGGTACTCCGTCAGACCGGCCTCGCGGAGATACTCCGTCACCACCTTCGACCCCGGGGCGAGGCTCGTCTTCACCCAAGGCTTTCGTGTGAGCCCTTTCTCGACGGCCTTCTTCGCGAGCAGGCCGGCGCCGATCATCACGCTCGGGTTCGAGGTGTTCGTGCAGCTCGTAATAGCGGCAACGACAACGGCGCCATGATCGAGCTCATCGACCCAGGGGGGCGCCTCGGTTGCGGCGGCGGCACCGGCGCTCGCGAGGGCGGCGCCGCCCCCGCCGCCGGTCGCCGTGCCCGTCACACGGGGCTCCTTCTTCGGTGCGGTGAGCAGGGACTGAAGCGCTTCACCGAACCGCGCCTTGGCCTGTCCGAGGCGTACGCGATCCTGCGGGCGCCGCGGCCCGGCGACGCTCGGCTCGACGCTGGCCAAGTCCAGCTCGATGAGGCTGGCATAGCTCGCCTCTGGCGCCCCCTCCGAGCGGAACAGCCCCTGCGCCTTCGTGTAAGTCTCGACGAGCGCCACCTGCGCCTCGTCACGTCCCGTCAAACGCAGATACTCGAGCGTCATCGTATCGATGGGGAAGATGGCGATGGTCGCCCCGTACTCGGGCGACATGTTCCCAAGCGTCGCGCGGTCGGCAATGGTCAGCGCGGCGAGACCAGGACCAAAGAACTCGACGAACTTCCCCACCACGCCTTGCTGGCGGAGGATCTCGGTGATCGTCAGCACGAGGTCCGTCGCCGTGACCCCCTCGGGTAGGTGGCCGCTCAGGCGGAAGCCCACGACGTCTGGAATCAGCATCGAGATCGGCTGGCCGAGCATCGCGGCCTCCGCCTCGATCCCGCCGACGCCCCAACCCACCACGCCCAAGCCGTTGACCATGGTGGTGTGCGAATCGGTGCCAACCAGCGTGTCTGGAAACAGGATGTGGCGGCCATCGTCTTGGTCACGACATGTGACCCGCGCCAGGTACTCGAGATTGACCTGATGCACGATGCCCGTTTCTGGCGGCACGACACGGAAGTTCGAAAAGGCGTTCTGGCCCCAGCGCAGGAACACGTAGCGCTCTCGGTTCCGCTCGTACTCCAGCTCGCCATTTCGTTCGAGCGCGTCGCGCAAGCCGAAGACGTCCACTTGCACCGAATGGTCGATGACGAGCTCGACCGGCTGAAGCGGGTTCACCTTCTTCGCGTCGCCGCCGAGCTTGACGATGCCCTCTCGCATGGCGGCCAGATCGACGATGGCGGGAACCCCTGTGAAGTCCTGCAGCAGCACACGAGCGGGCGAGAAGGCAATCTCCTTCTCAACGCCAGCTGTGACGTCCCACGTCCCCAACGCTTCGATATCCGACGCCTTGACGAAGCCGCCGTCCTCGCGCCGGAGGAGGTTCTCGAGCAGTATCTTCAGCGAGTACGGAAGACGCGAGACCTGAGGAAACTTCTCGGCGAGCGCTGGCAAACTGAAGTAGTCGAACGTCTCGCCGCCGGCGCTCAAGGTTGTTCGGGTGTCGAAGGAATCGAGGCTGCTCATCTGAGTGTCCTGTGCATGAGTGTCGTTCGTCGGACTGCAAGATCCTTCATGATATCACCGCGTACGAGGAGCGGCTTTGCGCATCAGACCGGCTCGCGTAAGATCGCGGGCGGTACATGGATCACTCCGCGTCGCCCGACACACGCGCACGCCGTGCGTTTGCGCGTCTATTCACCTCTGCACCGTCCAGTGTCGTGCGCTCGCCCGGCCGCGTCAACCTGATTGGCGAGCACACCGACTACAACGACGGCTTCGTGCTGCCAATGGCCATCGATCGGGCCGTCTGGATTGCGTTCCGGCCGATCACGCAAGCGGTCGTGCGTCTCTACTCGGACGACTTCGACGAGTGGTGTGAGCTCGATCTGCTGGAGCTTTCCCACGGCCGACCAGCCTGGTCCGAGTACATCAAGGGTGTTGCGTGGGCGCTTCGACAACAGGACCTCCCGCTCGGTGGATGGGAGGGTGTGCTGGCCGGCGATGTGCCAATCGGCGCCGGGCTCTCCTCGTCGGCTGCGTTGGAGCTCGCCGCGGCACGGGTCTTCGCGAGCGTCTCGCATCTGACGTGGGATCCGGTGCGCATGGCGAGGGCCGCGCAGCTCGCCGAGAATCAATGGGTCGGCCTGCAGTGCGGCATCATGGACCAGCTCGTGGCGGCTGCGGGCCGCGCCGGCCATGCATTGTTGATGGACTGCCGCTCGCTGGCGCTCGCCGCCATGCCGCTGCCGCCAGGCACGGCCGTCATTGTGCTCGATACGTTGACACGGCGCGGGCTCACCGACTCGCCGTACAACGAACGGAGGCAGCAGTGTGAAGAAGCGGCCCGGGCGCTCGGCGTGCCGGCGCTGCGCGACGTGAGCATCGCCGCGCTGGAGGACCACCCTCGACCGCTCGACGGTCTCATGGGCCGGCGCGCTCGGCACGTCGTCAGCGAGAACGAGCGCGTGCTGCGCGCCGCCGACGCGCTTACCGGCGCGGACGCCGCGACATTCGGCCGCTTGATGAACGAAAGCCACTGCAGCTTGCGAGACGACTTCGAAGTGTCCAGTCGCGCCCTGGACGTCATGGTGGAGGCTGCTCTGCAGGCCGGCTGCTACGGTGCGCGAATGACAGGTGGCGGCTTTGGTGGCTGTGTCGTTGCGCTCATCGACGCCGGAACGATCGACGCGTTCACCGCACGTGTTACCGAGCGATACCTGGCACAGGAGGGACGTCCACCGGATGTCTACGTCTGTCGAGCGACGGACGGCGCCGCCGTCACCGCTTGACCACGTAGCGCAGGCCTTTAGGCCTGCCAACTGCGGGTCAGGCAGGCCTAAAGGCCTGCGCTACGACCGTCAATCCAACGAGCTCCGGGCTCAAAGGCCGCGCGCTACGTAAGGGAATTCTCTACGAACGCTGGGTAGAGAAGCGATACACGGTCGTGGTCCTGTACTGCTCACCCGGGCGCAGGACGGTCGTTGGAAAGCGGGGCTTGTTCGGCGAGTCTGGGAAGTGCTGGGTCTCGAGGCAGAAGCCCGCGCGATGGCCATAGACCTTGCCCCCCTTCCCCCGAATGGTGCCGTCGAGGAAATTGCCGCTGTAGAACTGCAAACCCGGCTCGGTCGTGAGCACTTCGAGCACGCGCCCAGATTTCGGCTCGGTGACCCGCACAACGAGCCGGAGTGAACCAGCAGGGTCGTTGAGCACATAGTTGTGATCGTACCCCTTGCCGAAGGCGAGCTGCTGGTCCTTCTGGTCGATGCGCGCGCCGATCGGCGTCGGCGTCCGAAAATCAAACGGTGTGCTTTCGACGGGCCGCAGCTCGCCGATTGGGATGAGCCCTTCATCGACAGGTGTGAACTGGTCGGCATCAATCATGAGCTCGTGGCCGAGGATGTCACCTTCACCGTGGCCAGCAAGATTGAAGTACGAGTGGTTCGTCAGATTGAGCACCGTGGGCTTGTCGGTCGTCGCCGAATAGTCGATGCGAAGCTCGTTCTTCTCCGTCAGCGTGTAGGTCACCCTCGCCTCGACGTTGCCGGGATAGCCCTCCTCCCCGTCCTCGCTGCGATAGCGCAACTCGATCGCCATGCCGTTTGGATCCCCGCGTTCCGACGCCTGCCAGACTACCTTGTCGAATCCGCGCAGGCCGCCGTGGAGGTGGTTCTGGCCATCGTTACGGGCGAGGGTATAGCTTGCGCCCTCGAGCGCGAATCGAGCGTTGGCGATGCGGTTGCCGTATCGGCCGACGATCGCCCCGAAGTAAGGCGAGCTCTTCTCGTACCCCGCAATCGTATCGTGGCCCAAGACGACGTCGGCCTTCATGCGATTTCTGTCCGGCACCGAGATGGATACGACGATGCCGCCGTAGTTGGTCACCTTTACTTCGACGCCGTTCGCATTACTCAACGTGTACAGATCCACAGCCTCTCCATTCGAGGTTTCACCGTACGCACGACGGTCGACGTCACGAGGCGCGGTCAGCGAGCTCCGCTGAGACGCCATCGCGCCGGCCAGGATCACCATCGCCAACGACGGAAGCACCACTGAGCGCTTGATGGCCATCCGGTCACTCCTCCCGATCATCCCCCTGAGGCGGGTCGCCGGGACGCAGTCGTTCCAACCTGACGGTACCGCAACCTTGTTACGTATCGTATAGTGTCCTGTCAATGACCAGACGTCGTTTTCTCGCCTCTTCGACTACGCTCGCGGCCATGTCCGCCGCAGGCACCACCAGCGCACAGACCCGGGAGACACGGATCGAGCGCGACATCTACGAGCTCAGGCGGTACCTCGTGCGTGTCGGCGAGCAGCGCAGAGCCACCAGCGAGTATCTGGAGAAGGCGCTCGTTCCGGCGCTGGGCCGCGCCGGTCTCGGTCCGACCGGCGTCTTCAACGTGACGTTCGGCGACCCCGGCATTGTCCTGCTCATCACGCATCGGAACAGCGAGTCGGTCCTGACGCTCGGCAGCCGGCTGGAGCAGGACGCCGCCTATCTCAAGGCCGCGGCCGCGTTCCGCGAAGGCACCGCCTCGAGCCCGGCCTTCGAGCGCATCGAAAGCAGCTTGCTCGTCGCGTTCGAGGGTATCCCACGTCTCGTGCCGCCTGACGCGTCTCAGCCGCGGATCTTCGAGCTGCGGCGTTACGAGCAGCCCAGCGATGCGACACATCTGAAGAAGATTGAAATGTTCAACACGGGTGGCGAGCTGAGCATCTTCCAGCGGGTTGGCCTCACACCTGTCTTCTTCGGTCAGACCGTCGTCGGCCAGCGCATGCCGTGCTTCGAGTATCTGTTGACGTTCCCATCGGCCTCCGAACGCGAGGCCCGGTGGGCGGCGTTTCGTGAGGATTCGGAGTGGAAGGCGCTGTCGAGCCGTGAAGAGTACCTGGATGCGCGAATCATGTCGAGCATTGCGAGCGTCATCCTCTCGCCGGCGGCGGCGTCACAGATCTGAGAGCGTCTACAAACCGGGCCTCTCCGGTGGCCGTGGCTCCCGAAACAAGAAGCGGGACCGCATCTCTGACTGGAGGGCATCGAACCGCCTTCTCTGCGCCGGCGTCAGGATGTGTGCGATCTCGGCGCCGACCCCTGTCGCTTCACGCTCGAAGTGCAGGCGCAGGGTCTGCCGAAGCTCGCCGAGCTTCTGCCGGCGGGCGGCGAGGATGGAGGCGAGCTGCTGTTGTTGCTCAGGGGTGAGCTCCAACTCGTCAGCCATGAGGGTGGTCAGTCGCGCCCCTGGGGGGGCGACAAAGAATCGAGGAGGGGTGTCCGCTGCCAGAGGCGGCTCGAGGTAGTGATGCAGGAGGAGTCCGGTCGCGACACCTGCGCCGAATACCACCGCGACGAAGACTCCGAACCAGGCGCGCGCCGTACGTGAGTAGGCGGTCATGGGGGATTCTCCTGGGCCGGCCGCTCCGGGTCATGAGACAGCAAGACGAACAGCAGCGAGTCGTCACTGACCTCTGGGTCCACGAGCAGCGTCGTCGCCGCCTCGCCCGGAAGCGTCCACGCCTCGACAGCCGTCGCGAGGTCGATCGATGCGACTCCCCGATCGGTGTGTCCGGCGATCGCCGCCCAGGCGATGAGCGCCAGCGCCACGGGCAGGAGCCGGATGCTCCATTTGCGCCAGTTGAGCAGCTCGAGCCAGCGTAGCGTTCCACCGTTCACGTCAACGCTGCGACGCCCCGAGACCGGCGGGCGCTCGAGACCTCGACGCCCGCGCTGCTGGTGCCGTGCTTCTCGGTTGAGCCGCCGCGCAAGACGCTCGCCGAAGCCAGCCGGCAGCGCCTCCTCCGGTCGCTCGGCGAGGACCCACTTGACGGAGAGCTGTGCCTCCACCTCCTTGCGGCACGAGCCACATTGCCAGAGGTGCTCTCTGAGCCGGTCGAGCTCCTCCTGATCGAGCAGCGCGTCCACGGCGCGAGCGAGCAGCGGCACCGATTCATCGCAACTCAACATCTCTCGTCTCTATCATCCGCTCGGCCATCCGCTCGGCCATCCGCTCGGTCATCCCTTCGGCGTTTGGCCGAAGGACCACGGCCGCCGGACGCACTTCCCAGCAGCGGCTCGAGGAGCGGTCGCAGCCGCTGCCGTGCGCGAAACAGCCGGGACTCGACGGTCCCCATGGGCAGATGGGTGATTGTCGCAATCTCACGGTACTCAAGTCCTTGGACGTCGCGGAGCGTGATTACGATCCGAAGCTCCTCCGGGAGCGACGCGAGCGCGCGATCGATGGCCTGCCGGCGCGCGACGGTCGCTTCCAAGTCCTCGACCGACGGCAACTGCTCGGTCGCCGACTTGAAGGTCTCCCCGGCCGGCCGCGCCGTCACGCTGTCTAGCCGGCGACGTCGCTCGAGGTGCGACTTCATGACGTTTACCGCAATTCGGTACAGCCAGGTATGGAACGAGCTCTCGCAGCGGAAGTCGCCAACCGCGCGAAACGCTCGCACAAACGTCTCCTGGACGAGATCCTCGGCATCAGGGTCGCCGCCGGTGAGCGTGCGCGCCAACCCGTAGATGCGTGCCTGGTAGCGCCTGACGAGCTCGTCAAACGCCTCCCGGCTCCCAGCCGCAGCCTCGGCTACGAGCGTCCGATCGGCATCCACTCAGGGCTCTCTACATCGCGTCAGCGCCAACGGCATCTCTCGATTAGACCATGACTGCCCTCCCTTTATTCCGCGGCTCGTTCCAGGTCGACGTTGAGCTCCCAATCGACACTTACACTCGCCTGCATTACCATGCAATGCACCATGCGAAAGACCGAGATTTAGCACGACGACTTTGAAACCTATCGCATTGGTGGGCGAAAGCGGTTCCGAATCCTGCCCTCGAGGTTCTGAAGACCTGTTCTGATAGAACGCGGGATCGATGCCCCCTCCCGCATCTTCTCTTCGGCCTCCGCTTTGACAGCCTCACAAAGAGAACGGAGCAGCGTCGCAGGGACGTTTTTCATGCTACCGTGCTCTGTCATGTCGACCCTCCCGTTCGACCTCTTCTGGGCGTGGCTGCGGCAACACCCCAACTGCGTGCAGCGCGTCGGCACGCCCAAGGGGGCGCTGTACGACGACGATGACCTGCACTGGCACCTGGGCGAGGATGGGCCACGGATGGTGGTCCAGCTCATTCGTGGCAAGCGCGTGGTCGGCGAGGTTGTGGTCGATCCCGAGGAAATCACCTACGTCGAGAGCCTCGGTGAGGAACAGGAGGGGGAGCACCTCTTCGAAGCGATCAAAGAAACGAAGAGCCGGCGCCTCGCGGCGTACTACTTCGTCGTCGCCCACGGCATGGTGGACGAGGAGGAACCGTCTCCGCCGCACGGTGCCGTGCACTGAGTGACGAGTGACGAGTGACGAGCCACAGCTTGGCGGCACTCCGGCTGGCGACGCACGCATGAAGCGCCCCGATTGTGGTCGGTAGGCTATACAGTCGGGTACACCCTCACTCGTCACTCGTCACTCGTCACTCGTTAGGACGCCTCGGCGAGGCGGCCCTACCTAAAACTGCAGGCGCGCACCGAGCTGGAGCGTGCGTGGCACGCCGCCCTGCCGAAGCTCCGTCAGGCGAAGAAAGTCGACCGACCGGCGGTCTCCGTCAGGGTTATCGAAGTTCGACCGATTCGTCAGGTTGAACACGTCGACGAAGAGGTCGAGCGCCCGGGAATCGCCCACGCGAAACTTGTAGCCCCAGCGTACGTCGAGCTGGAAGAAACCGGGACCACGCGCGCCGTTGCGTCCACCGTCGAACTCCACATCGAAGGCGTCCTCACCCTCTCCGCTGTAAGCTCCCGCCGCCAATGGATCGAAGAGGATGCCGTTGCGATCCGGATCCACGTCAGTGTCGATAATCGTGAACGGTAAGCCGCTGAGCGCCCGGGCCACCCAGCTGAAGGTCAAGCCGCCCGTGCGTGGCACGAAGACGTCCCCGCTCCACACGAAATTGTGCCGGCGATCGATATCGGTAGGTCCGGTATTGCGATCGAGCCGCAGGTCGTCCGCAAGCTGAAAGGAGCTGGTGGGAATGCCCACGCCGCTCGTGTTGCCGCGGGAGTACGCCAGAGTGTACGCGACGCGCGAGCTGAAGCTCTGCGCGAAACGCTTCTCGAGCTGAAGCTGCAGCGCATCGTAGTCGGTCTCACCCGCGTTGATGCGGGTGAACACCGCCTGACGAAACTCCGGATTGGGACGCACGACCGGGTCAGTCCGCCCCTCGCCGAGCCGCTCGGGCGGATTGAGGTCTTGGGTCATGAACTGCGCCCGGCCAAAGGCATGCACGTAGTCCAGGCTGAGCGACACGCTGGACCAGAGCTGCCGCTCGTATCCTGCCGACAGTTGGTGCGTGAACGGGATGTGCCGATCGGGATTGTCGAGGAAGACGTTGCCGGCGTTCTGTAGCCGCGATCCCGGAGGAAAGAGCGCCTGCAGTCGATCGCGATCGACAACTGGCCCCTGACGCAGGAATGCATCGGTGGGGAGCTCTCCCGCCGCGGGTCCAGGATCCGCTTGATTCGCGGGGAACTGCGCCACGAACGAGTTCGAGAAGACACCGGATGCGATGAGCGCCGTGATCAACTCGAAATGCGTCTTGTCGTAGAAGAGGCCGTAGCCGCCACGCACGACCGACCGGCCGTCGCCGCTCAGGTCGTAGGTGAGGCCAACCCGCGGAGCCAGGTTGTTGGTGTCCACGGGATAGTCATCCACGTCGGTAAAGGCAGGGTTCGCTTCTTCCCGGAGTGGGATCACCTCGAGGTCGTAGCGCGCACCCACGCTGAGCGTGAGCCGATCGCTCACCTTCCACTTGTCCTGGACGAAGGCGCCGAAGTGATGCGCCTTCATGAAATACGTCAGCGGCCCCGGCACGCGAATCGAGAACCGCTCCGGATAGCTCGCCGGGTTGGCGGCGTCGAATGCATCGTTCCCGCCAAAGGTGAACGTGCCGTTGAAGTTGTCCTGCGACACGAAATCGTTCGACGAGTACTGATACTGCATTCCGACCTTGATGTCGTGGTCACCGTGCCAGCCCGGGACGAACCAGGACAACGTGTCTTCGATTTGAACGGCATCGTTGACGCGCGCCTGCGCGACGTCGCTCTGCTGGTCGTCGAACGTCTGGAAGGCCAGCGTGGGATCGCACAGATCTTGGCGCTGACCGTTGCCGTTGAAGCAGGGGTTGGCAAAGGCGACATCTTCCTGTGTCCAGGCCAGACGGAATGTGTTGACGCTGGCATTGCCGAGCACCGTGCTGAGCGTCCCGACCACCGTCTGGTCGACGTCGTCTTCTTCCCGTGACGCTGCCAGCGTGACGAGGGGCGGCGTGATGATCTGATTGAACTGAGGCGAGGCCTCGCGCAGCCAGCGCACACCCCAGGTCGTGTTGGCGTTGAGCTGATGATCGAAGCGGAGCAGCGTGTTCCACACGCGCGTCGCCTCCGTCGTCGTGGCGTTGAGCTCGGGACGCGCCGGGATGTTGACCGTAATGCCCTCGTCGACGAGCACGCGCTCGATACTCGTGAAGAAATGCGCCTTGTCGCGGATGATGGGTCCGCCCAGGGTGCCGCCGAACTGCTGATGCTGCGTATCCGGTTTTGGGAGGCCCTCTTTGCTCGCGAAGTAGTCCCGCTCGGTGAGGCGTGCGTCCTGGAAGTATTCGAACAGACTGCCCCGGAACGCGTTGGTCCCCTGTTTGGTGATCGCGTTGACAATCGCCCCTGTCGTCCGGCCGAACTCGGCGTCGAACTGACTGGTCAGCACCTGGAACTCCTGGATCGCCTCGAGGGGCGTCCGCGCTTGGGTGCCTGCGCGCTGCCCGATGACATCGTCGTTGTTGTTCGCGCCGTCGAGCATGTAGTTGTTGTTGCGGGCATCCTGGCCGTTCACGTTGATGGAATCGGAGCCAAACGACTCCGTGCTGATGTTGGGGATCACGCCCGGGAGTAGTCCGATGAAGCCGATGTAGTTACGGTTGATCGACGGCAGCGCGACGAGCTCGCGGCTGGTGATGTTACCGCCCACCTCTTTCGAGGTGACGTCGACCAGCGGTGTCTCTGCCGTGACTGTAATGGCATCCTCGAGGGCGCCAACCTCCAGGCGGATGTCGACCGTCGACGTCCGGCCGATCGCGAGCGAAACGTCGCGTCTCTGATAGCGTTTGAAGCCCTCGAGCTGTGCGGTGATCTCGTACTGGCCGGGAGTGACGCCGCTGATGAAGTAGGTGCCTTCGGTGTTGCTCACGGTCTCGCGGAACATGCCGGTTTCCTGATTGCGCACCGTCACGCTGACGCCCGGTAGCACCGCACCTTGCTCGTCGACGACCTGCCCGCGGATCTCCGTGCTCCCCTGCTGTGCCGCTGTCGGTGCTGCGAAAGCGCAGGCCGCGACCAGCACCAGAATCGGTCTGACGTTCATGATTCGCACCCCCCAAGCCCGAGTGTTCGGGCGACGCGACCCAGCTCCGTGGGTTGGCACCCAGAGGCGGAGTCGAAGAAGAGAAAGGAATGTTCGAAGCTTGCATCATAACGCTGTTTCGCAGGCACGGAACAGCACCGTCGGCGAGGATGAGCTATTGTACCCGGGATCGGAAAGGGACCGGGTTCCCTTTCACAGCCAGGCGGCGGCAACGCGCTTACGAATGGCATGCACCGGAAGGGGGAGGTTGGTCAGGAAGTCGACGTGTGGCCGGCCGCGACGGTAAGGCGGCTGACGAACCGGCTCCCGTACGTATCGTTCCGACAGGCGCGGGTCGAAGGCATAGAGCAAGGTCCCATGGTGGAGGAGGGCTCTCCGGCCCCGGCGTTGGGCATTCCCCGAGACTTTACGGCCGTCCACCCCGAGGTCAGACGTGCCAGAGGGCCTGAGACCCGGCACCGCGAGCGCCTCGGCCAACCGCTCGAGGATGATGTGGTAGCTCCGGCGCAAGTCCACCAGGTCCGGACGCTGAACAAGTGAGAGCACCAAGGCGTAATTCAAACAGCCGGATGCGAGGACGACGGCGCCGCCGCCGGAGCAGCGACGGGCGATGGGCACGCCGTCCAACGCGCACGACTGTTCGAAGACCTCGTCAGTAAGGTGACCGCCGCGTCCAATGACGACAGTGGGGTGGATCGTCTCCCAAAACCGAAGCGTCTCATTGGCCGATCCGTCCTCGGCTGCGCGAAACAGCGCCCAGTCCTGAGCGACCTGGTCCGTGGCGCTGAGATCTGGTTGGTCGGCGATGAGGTGCATCTGAATCAGGGTACTCGTAGCGCAGGCCTTCAGGCCTGCCAATCCCGCCGCCGGCAGGCCTAAAGGCCTGCGCTACTACGAGGCCCGTCAAGTGAGCTCAGGGCTTAGGACGCGGGTGATGCCAGTTTATCTGGACTGTGCTGCAACAACGCCGCTCGATGCTCGCGTGCGCGCGGAGATGCTGCGATATCTGGACGAGGACTTCGGCAATGCCGGAAGCCGCACGCATGACTTCGGCCAACGGGCTCGGGCCGCCGTCGAGCAGGCGCGCGACCGTGTTGCAGCAGTGATCGGCACCTCACGCGGTGACGTGGTCTTCACGAGCGGTGCCACGGAGAGCAACAATCTTGCCCTTCTCGGACTGGCGGCTGCCAGCGCCGAGGATCGGCGGCACATCGTTGCGAGCGAGATCGAGCACCACGCCGTCCTCGAGCCACTGGCCGAATTGCAAGGACGCGGCTTCGAGGTGACGCTGGTCTCCCCGAACGGTGCGGGCTGGGTCGAGCCCGAGGCCATCCGCGCGGTCTTGCGGCCTGACACACTCGCCGTGAGCCTCATGCACGTGAACAACGAGACCGGGGTGATTCAGCCCGTCGCGGAGGTGGCACGCCTCCTCCAGGAGCGCGACATCTACTTCCACGTCGACGCGGCGCAAAGCTTCGGTCGTGAGTGCGCGGCGCTGAGCCATCCTCGGATCGACCTCATCAGCGCGAGCGCACACAAGATGCATGGACCGAAGGGTATCGGCGCGCTAATCGTGCGGCGACGAGGAGGCGTGCGACCCAGCCTGCGGCCGCTGATGTTCGGCGGCGGGCAGGAACGGGGCCTGCGACCTGGCACGCTGGCGGTGCCGCTCATCGTGGCCTTCGGCAAGGCTGCCGAGTTGGCTGTCGTCGAGGGCGCCAGACGGCGTGAACGGTGTCGTGAGCTCAAACGCGCGTTGCTCGATGGCTTGGCTCCGCTGCAGCCGGTGATCAATGGCGATCCGGATCGGTCCGTGCCGGAGATCCTGAATGTCTCATTCCCCGGCATCGATGCCGAGACAGCGATCGATCGGTGGCGCGACCTCGTGGCGATCTCCAACGGAGCCGCTTGCACGTCACAAACCTACACCTGCAGTCACGTGCTCAGCGCGATGCGACTGCCGGAATGGCGACAAGCAGGTGCGCTGCGCTTGTCATGGTGTGCGACGTCGGAGCTCCCTGACTGTTCGGCCATGGTCGCGGCACTCGAACGGCTGCAAGCGCCGGAGCCCAGCGGCGTCCGAGCCGTCGGGAGTCGAGCTTCATGAGCCGATGGCGCGGCGAGTCGGTCTACTATCGCCGGTCGCGCTTCACGACGCACTTGCCAGTCGACCGCCGGTATACCGCGGCGCACTACTGGCTGGCCGAGGAAGCATCGGGCATCTGGCGCATTGGCTTCACGAAGTTCGCGACGCGCATGCTGGGCGACGTCGTGGAATACGAGCTCACGCGGTCGCCGGGCGCGGCCATCTCAGTCGGTGAGGATATCGGCTGGATGGAGGGATTGAAAGCGGTGACGACGATCTTCTCGGTGGGAACCGGACGGTTCCTGGATGCCGGCGGCCCGATTGGCAGCGACATCACGCTCATCGAGTCGGACCCATACGGACAGGGCTGGTTGTATCGGCTCGAAGGCCAGCCGGCGGAGGACGCGGTGGACGTGCACGGCTACACCGCGATTCTCGATGTGACGATTGACAAGATGCTCGCAAGCCGCCACGCTGACGAGGGAGCGAACGATGAGCGCTGACTACATGATGGTGGGGGGCTTCCTAGGGGCTGGGAAGACGACAGCATTGTTGCGCTTGGCGGAGCATCTGACAAAACAGGGACGCCGAGTCGGCCTCATCACCAACGACCAAAGCCATGGGCTGGTCGATACCTCGTTTGTCACCGCGCACGGCTACCCCGTTCAGGAGATCACCGGTGGCTGCTTCTGCTGTCGCTTCAACTCCCTGACCGAGGCCTCGGACCGACTGATGCAGGAGGCCAAGCCCCACGTCTTCCTCGCCGAGCCAGTTGGGAGCTGCACCGATCTCCGCGCAACCGTGCAGTACCCACTGAGCCGCCTCTATGGGAACGACTACCGGATTGCGCCGCTGAGCGTGCTGGTCGATCCGATGCGCGCGCGACGCATCCTGGGCCTCGAGCCTGGCCGCACGTTCTCACCCAAAGTGCTCTATGTGTACGAGAAACAGCTCGAGGAAGCAGACTTCATTGTCATCAACAAGAGCGATCTGTTGACCGCCGACGAGCAGCGCACGCTTCAGGGGGCGCTGCACGACCGTTACCCGCAGGCAGAAATCTTCACGGTGAGCGCGCGGACCGGCTCGAACCTCGACCAGTGGTTCGGCCGCCTCGCCGCGACGACGCTCGCCGACCGTCGTGCGATGGATATCGACTACGACATGTATGCCGAGGGCGAAGCGTTGCTTGGTTGGCTCAACGCGACGGTGCGCATCGCAGCGCCGGCGCCGGTTGACGGGAACCGTTTCTTGCAACGGCTGGCAAGCGGCATCCGTGGGCGACTCGCCGCAGATGGGCTCGAGATTGCGCACCTGAAGATGACGCTCACACCGGTCGAAGGGGACGACATTGCAGCACTCAACCTCGTGCGAACGGACGGGGAGCCGGAGCTGTCGCATCGCCTCGACGAGGCCGTGGCCGAGGGACAGCTGATTCTCAATCTCCGCGCCGAGGGTGACCCGAACCATCTACATGTGGTGGTCGGCGAAACATTGGTCGAAGCGTCGCGAGAAATGGGCGTCGACGCCACAATCGAGCACAGCGAATATTTCCGCCCAGGCAGACCGAGTCCGACGCATCGCATGGCAACGATTGGAGCGGACCTGTGAAGACGACACCTGACACGGCGCCTTCGGCGAACGCACCTGACGATGGGGAGGGACGGACGCCTCGCCCAGGCGTCCTCTACTGTCACTGCGTACATGCCCGAGTGCTGCCAGTGGACGTCAAGACGGCGGTGTTGGATCGGCTCGCCGAAGCGGATGTCGAGTTCGACGCCGTCCCTGACCTTTGCGAGATGGCCGCGCGAGCGGATCCGCGCTTGCGTGAGCTTGCGGCGCAGGGACGTCTCCGCATCGCGGCGTGCTATCCGCGTGCCGTGCGCTGGCTGTTTGCCGCAGCCGGTGCCGAGCTGGCAGACGACCGGGTCCAGATTCTCAACATGCGCACAGAAACCGCAGACGACGTCGCGCACGGGCTGCTCGCGCCGGAGAGCGACGCTGGCGAGATGGAGAGCTCGCGATGACGATGCCGGTTCCGAGGGCGCCACGGGCACTGGTCATCACGCGCGGGAGCGCCGCTCTTGCGGCGGGCGAACGTGGTGCGATCCTGCGGACCCTGCTC
This sequence comes from Luteitalea sp., assembly GCA_009377605.1. Taxonomy (NCBI): domain Bacteria; kingdom Pseudomonadati; phylum Acidobacteriota; class Vicinamibacteria; order Vicinamibacterales; family Vicinamibacteraceae; genus Luteitalea; species Luteitalea sp. Next base: position 21,329 of record WHTT01000001.1, on the reverse strand, counting down.
GAGCGCGGCTATGAGGTCTCGTGCGTCGGTGATGAAGCAGCGTCGGTCGGCAGCGCCGTCGCTGGCGAGCCGCCGATCGTTGTCGGCCGTTACGGTGGCCGCGTGCCCGAGCCTCCGGTCGCCGGCACGCAGTTCCAGGAAGTAGACGGGCTCGCACCGAGCGCGCTGGCGGACGCTATGGACAGCCTCCGCGCCGCCGAGAGGACGGAGACCTCCAAGCCCTGGAAGCCTTGGTTTCCGGTGATCGACTACACACGCTGCACGAACTGCATGCAGTGTCTGAGCTTTTGCCTATTCGACGTCTACGGTGTGTCGTCGGACGGCAAGATCCAGGTGCAGAACCAGACCAACTGCAAGACGGATTGTCCGGCCTGCTCGCGCGTGTGCCCGGAAGTGGCCATCATGTTTCCGAAGTATCGCCACGGGCCGATCAACGGTGACAAGGTGGATGTGGATGACGTGCGCCGCGAGGCGATGAAGGTCGACATCTCCTCGCTCCTTGGCGGCGACATCTACGCGGCGCTCCGGGATCGCAGCGCGAAGGCACAGTCGCGCTTCTCCAAAGAGCGCGACGATGAGCGCGCGCTCAAGGAACGGCAGAATTGTCTGGTGAAGTTGCAGAAGGAGCTCGGCGTGCCGGCCGAAGTGCTGGCCGCGCTCCCATCGCCGGACGAGATTCGCGAGAAGTCCGAGGCGGCAAGGGCACGCGCCAGGGATCAGGCGTCAGGGGTCAGGGGTCAGTAGGCGTCAGGGGTTAGGCGTCAGATATTCGTACGTAGCGCAGGCCTTCAGGCCTGCCAACCGCGGCGAAGAGAGGCCACGGCAAAAGCAGGCCTAAAGGCCTGCGCTACGGAGTTCGTCCTTTATGCTGTTCCAGCTTGCTCGCCGCGTGCTGACCGAAGCCGACCCCAAGGTCGTTGGCAAGTTCGTGTACAACTTCGGGGTCAAGGGGATCCGCTCGGTCGAGCTGTACAAGCGGCGCCTTCGTCGCGGCGAGTACTTTCCGCCATTCCTGTTCATCTCCGTGATCTCGAGCTGCCAGCTACGCTGCCACGGCTGCTGGGTCGATGTGGCAGCACCAGCCGAGAAGCTTTCGCTCGACGACCTGAACCGCATCGTCGGGGACGCGAAGGCACACGGCAATGCGTACTTCGGGATTCTGGGCGGTGAGCCATTTCTGCACCCGCAGCTGCTCGAGCTGTTCGCGACCCATCGCGATTGTTACTTTCAGGTCTTCACGAACGGACAGCTCATCACCGATGCTGTCGCAAGCGAGCTGCGCCGACTGGGCAACGTCACGCCGCTCATCAGCGTGGAGGGAACAGCGGTGGTGAGCGACCAGCGGCGCGGACGCACCGAGGTGCTCACACGCACACTCGCTGGTCTGGAGGCCTGCCGCCGACACAAGCTCCTCGTTGGCGTCGCGACGAGCGTGTGCCAGAGCAACATCGACGATCTCGTGTCCGAGAGCTGGCTGCGGCGCTTGATCGACCTCGGCGTCCACTACGTGTGGTTTCACACGTATCGAGTCGCGGGTCCAAAGCCGTCGCCGGAGCTGGCGCTCAGACCGGAGCAGACGCTTGCAGTCCGCCGCTTCATCGTGGAAATGCGTGCGCGGCTGCCCATCGCCATCGTCGACGCGTACTGGGATGATCGCGGCGAGGCTCTCTGTCCCATGGCGACCGGCGTGAGTCATCACATCGGACCGTCGGGCGACATCGAGCCTTGTCCAATCCTGCAGTTCGCCACGAGCACGGTCCGCGACGGCGCGTCGTTCTACGAGACCATGACGCGATCCCCGTTCCTGCAGGACTTCCGCGAGACGGCGGCTCGCGCCACGCGCGGCTGCATCGTGCTCGAACGGCCCGATCTCGTACGCGACCTCGTGCAGAAGCATGGCGCCCGCGACACGACACAGCGCGGCACCGCGCTTGCGGAAGTGGAGGCGATGACGCCACGCCGCAGCCAACACAATCCGGGCCATGAGATCCCGGAAGAACACTGGGCGTATCGCTTTGCCAAGAAACGGTGGTTTTTCGGATTCGGCGCCTATAGCTAGCGGTCCTAGAGGTGCTTGGTCCTTGGTGCTTGGTGCGCCTTGGCATCGGGGCAATAGGCGCACCGAGGACCAAGGACCAAGGACCAAGGACTAGGAACCTAGGAACATCCGCATGACTTTGCCCGCACCCAAGCTCCTGCGTGTCCTCCCGTCGATGCCGGAACGGCCGCCGCAGGCGAACATCCCGCAGACCTTACCGGAGCGCGAGCAGCTGCGCTCGCTGGTAGTGCGCTATGTCGAGGCGCGGCGGTCGACCTTGGTACCGCCGCTCGTGCTGGACGAGTTGCGTCAGCAGGCCGATACGCTCGTCGCGCTCACCGACACCGACCCGATCTATCGGGACTACATCGGCGTGCTCATCAATAACGAAGTGTGGCACGAACAGCTCGCGACCGTGCCGTACGAGCGGCGACTGCTGCTCTTGCCGAAGTGTCTGCGCGTCGAGGACAAATGCCCCGCTCCTTTCGACGAGTTCGGTCTGTTGTGTAAGCAGTGTGGGCTCTGCACGATTCAGGACCTGCAAGTGGAGGCGGAACGTCTGGGCTACGCTGTGCTCGTCGCGGAGGGATCGGCGATCGTCATGGCGCTCATCCAGACCGGGAAGGTCGACGCGATCGTGGGGGTGAGCTGCTTGTCGGTGCTCGAGCGCGCGTTCCCCTACATGGAGTCCGCAGCCGTTCCCGGCGTCGCGATCCCGCTGCTCCAAGATGATTGCAAAGACACAGCGGTCGATCTGGAGTGGATCTGGAGCGTGGTGCACCTCACGAGCGACGACCGGACACGTCGCCTCGATTTGGATGCGCTGCGCGACGAGGTCGAGGGCTGGTTCGCGCCCGAGGCGCTCGATGAGTTGATGGGCCCAACGGAAGGCGACGCCGATATCGTTGCCAGGCGATGGCTCGCGGCCGCGGGCAAGCGGTGGCGGCCGTTCCTGACGGCGTGTGTCTATCGCGCCCTGCAAGACGACCCGACGGCGCCGCTTCCCACAGCGCTCAGACAGGTCGCTGTTGCGGTCGAATGCTTTCACAAGGCCTCGCTCGTCCATGACGATATCGAGGACGATGACGCGCAGCGGTATGGACGAGAGACACTCCACGTCGAGCAGGGCGTTCCTGTCGCACTCAACGTGGGCGACCTGCTGGTCGGTGAGGGCTACCGGCTCTTGGCAGCAGCCGACACCACGGCCGTATCGCGTGCAGAGCTCGTGAGGATCGCGGCAGAGGGTCATCGACAACTCACGCTGGGCCAAGGGGCGGAGCTCGCGTGGGCCCGCACACCGGCGCCGCTCCCATCCGCCGAGGTCATCGACATCTTCCGTCGCAAGACGGCGCCGGCGTTCGAGGTAGCGCTCCGACTCGGCGGCGTGCTCGGCGGCGCATCGACAGAGGTGCACGACGTCTTGCACCGCTACAGCGAAGCGCTCGGTGTTGCCTATCAGATTCGAGACGACCTCGAGGATCTCGTCGAGAGCCACGCGCCGGATGACGTGGGCGCCATGCGGCCGTCGTTGCCGCTGGCGCTCGCCTTCGAAAAGGCCAAGGGGTCGGCGCGTGAGACGTTGGATCAGCTCTGGCGCCGGCGCTTGCAGGATACGGCCGGCCCAGACGCAGTCCGGACGCTGGTCACCGAGCTTGGCGCCGAGGCACGTGCCCACGCGCTGCTCGAAGGGTACAAAGAACATGCCATCCGGACGCTGCCGGATCTGCAGCACGCGAGCCTGAAGGGACTGCTGCGGCGCGTGGTGGGCAAGATCTTCCGTGTCGAGATCAAGGGCTGGTGCAGTGAGTTTCAGGCTCGAGATGCTGCAGATCGCGAGGCTCGCACCCACGCAGCTGGGTGAATCGGCCGAGCTCGTCCGCGCCTTCCTGCTCGAGCAGATGAGCGATGAAGGCGGCTTCCGAGATCGCGCTGGCGTCAGCGATCTTTACTACACCGTGTTCGGGCTGGAGGGCCTAGTTGCTCTGCAGGCCGGCCTACCGGCCGAGCGTACGTCCACCTATCTCGGTCGGTTCGGGAGCGGCGAGAGCCTGGATTTCGTGCATCTCGCGTGTCTCGTACGCAGCTGGGCGACGCTCTCGCACCGGCTCGACGGCCTGCCCGCCGATCGGTTCCTCGCACGACTCGAGACCTACCGCAGCGACGATGGCGGCTATGCGCAGGTGGCGCGATCGCCGCGCGGCACCATTTACGCGGCGTTTCTCGCACTCGGCATCTACCAGGACCTCGGTTGCGCGCTGCCCAATCCCGAGGCGCTCGTGCGCTCAATCGAAGGCCTGCGCTCGCGTGATGGAGGTTATGGGAATCAGCCTGGCCTCGAGCACGGCGTCACCGCCACGACGGCTGCTGCCGTGCTGTTGCGCCGGTATCTCGATGCGCCGATCGATCCTCAGCACGGCGTGTGGCTGCTGGATCGCTGTCACCCTCAAGGCGGTTTCTTCGCCACGCCGGGCGCGCCAATCCCCGATCTGCTCTCCACGGCTACGGCGCTCCATGCCCTGTCCACGCTGCACGTCCCGCTGGCCGGCGTTCTCGAGCCCTGCCTCGACTTCATCGACTCACTGTGGACGAACCGCGGCGGCTTCTACGGCAATTGGGCGGATGACGGTCTCGATTGCGAGTACACCTACTACGGCCTCCTCGCGCTCGGGCACCTGGCGGTGGCAGGGTCAGCGGCCGAGCGACGTGGGAAACGGATAGACGTACTCTGAGAATTCTCCTTCCCGATTTCGTCACGCCGCAACCGATCGGTTCCTGAATCGCGCGATCGGCCTGTATGATACCCGGCTCCGATCTCGGCGAGCGGGATGGCCGTTCTTGCGGGTGTGACGAAAGCGCCGACCAGAATAGGCCCCACACCGACGGTTCTTGATTCACGACGGGACTGCAGTCCGGACGCGTGGCCAGCCTCAGGGGACGGCCCGTTTCGTGCGCAGCGTTTCAGGAATCTTTTCAGGTCTCGGAACCCAGCAGTACACCGTTGGCGCTTGCGGTAGTGGATCGATCTTGCCGGCTGAGCTCAGGCATCAACCGGCGTCGGCTTGAGACTGGCGAAGACGTCCTCGACCGCCTTGCCCGTCAACCGCAGGTACAGCACATCTGGGCACATGTCGATCTCCACAGGCCACTCGATCCCGCCACCGCTCTCAACATGAACCGCCGTGAACACGTTTCGGTCGGCCCACGCTGAAAAGACGCCACGGCCCGCGAGATCGCTCAGATCGACTTCGCCTTTCGCGCCGTCACTGAACCTGAGCCAGATCCGATAGTCATCTAAGGGCCGCACTTCGACGATCTTGCGCATTTCCGAAGATCTCCGATTCCCTGTCAGTATCTCACAGTGCGACGAAACCGAGCTTCGGAGCCAATCCCATCCAAACCTGCGCGTGGCAGCTCACCCAGCTTCTATCGCCCGTTATATATGATGTGCGGTGTTACAGAAACTCGCCCCGCGGCCCGTAGGGCATGGTTCTTGCGCACTGTGAGCGGCTTGAAAACTGTACGCGAGCATGCACCCTCCCCGTGACCAGCGCCGCCGCCGATGAAGTTCCGACGGCCGAAATTCCAGCGTGAGGCATGTATGCAAACAAGCAATTCCCAACTCGCCTCCAACTGGCGAATGTCACAGGCACTGTGGTATATTCATGAATATATTCATGCCGACGACTGTGCACATTCCTCCCGCCCTGTTGCGTGCCGTGGACCGGCAAGCCAAGGCCCTCCGGCTGAGTCGCAACCGCCTCATTGTCCAGACTCTGCAGCAGGCGGTCAATGAGCGACAGGGTTGGCCGACAGAATTCCTCGATCGATTGCGCGAGGTCGACGCCGAGACGGCCGCGGCGGTCGACGACCTGGTCGCCCACGTCAAGCACGCGCGGCGGTCGAAGCGGCCGCAGGATCTGTGAAGTACCTGCTCGACACGAACGCGGTATCCGCGCTGATGAAGGGAACGCCGAACGTCGTGGACCGTTTGGCAGCGGTCGCCCCGACGGAGGTCGCCGTGCCGCATCCGGTGATTGCAGAGATCGCCTACGGGATCGAGCGGCTGCCGCGATCGAAACGTCGCGCGGCACTCCAGGCACGCTTCGATCTCATTTGCGCAACACTGGCGCGGGCCGAGTGGACGGACGCCGTCAGCCTGGCCTACGGCCGGGTCAAAGCCACCCTCGAACGACGGGGACGGCGCGTCGAGGATTTCGATGTGGCCATTGCCTCGCATGCCCTCGCCCTCGATTCGACGCTCGTGACAGCGAATCTCGAGCACATGACGCGCATCCCGGGCCTGCGTGTCGATGACTGGAACGCTCGGCGACGCTGACTGCGCGAAGTTGAGCGCGATAAGCGGTTGAAACCGGTCGGACGCCCCGAAAACGCCGTATAATCCACGTCAGCGCGAGGGGCGCATCCAGTCCGCGGAAAGGGCCGTGCCCACCCTACCAACAGCGACCGCTACGAAGCTTCTTTCAGCCTGAGTCGGGCGGACTCCAGGCATGTGATGAAAGGAGATTCGTATGGCTGCCAGAGAACTACCCGCCCGTCCCGACCTCGAGCAGTACAAGAAGCAAGCAAAGGAGCTCGTCAAAGCGTGGAAGGCCGGCGACCCAGCCGCGCTCGCACGGATCAGGAAACACCATCCGCGTTTGAGTGCGAGGCCGGACCCCGACCTCCGGCCGGCGACATTCACGCTTGCGGACGCGCAGTTCGTCCTTGCGCGGGAGCATGGCTTCGAGAGCTGGCCGAAGTTCGCCAAGCACATTGGCGCAGTGACTGAACAGAGTCCGTCGGACAGGATATGGCGGGCGGCGGAGGAAGCCGTCGATGCCATCGTGACCGGTGATGCCCGTACCGTCGAGCGCTTGCTTCACGCCAATCCGGATCTGGTTCACGCGCGCTCCACACGCACGCACCGCTCGACCCTGCTCCATTACGTCGGCGCGAATGGAGTCGAGGGCTTCCGCCAGCGGACACCAAAGAATGCGGTCAGGATTGCAGACATCCTTCTGAGCGCGGGTTCAGACATCGACGCAACGGCAGGCATGTACGGCGGGTCGACCACATTGGGTCTCATGGCAACAAGCATTCATCCCGTGACCGCGGGCGTCCAGGAGGAGCTGATGGCTTTCCTGCTCGATCGCGGCGCATCGGTGGGCGACGCGACAGGAACAGCGGCATGGTCACACTTGATTAACGGGTGCCATGCAAATGGTCGCGGAAAGGCCGCAGAGTTCCTCGCCAAGCGCGCTCCAGGGCTGGATCTCGAAGCCGCCGCAGGGGCCGGACGGCTCGATGTGGTCAAGAGCTTCTTCACATCGGACGGGCCACTGAAAGGAAACACGACCGAGACGCAGATGAGGGACGGCTTCACCTGGGCCTGCGAGTACGGCAGAAGCGACGTCGTCGATTTCCTGCTGCAGCAAGGTGTGGACGTCAACGCAAAGCTCAAACATGATGGCCAGACGGGCTTGCATTGGGCCGCTTATGGCGGCCATCCGGGCACGGTCCGAGTGCTGCTCCGCCGAAACGCACATGTCAATGCGAAGGACGAACGTTTTGGCGGGACGCCCCTCGGTTGGGCGCTGTACGCCTGGGGCGGCAGCGAGCGGCGCACTGCCAGCAGCAGCGGCCACTACGATGTGGTAGAGATCTTGGTCGATGCGGGCGCCACCGTCGACGGGGACTGGCTTGCCGAATCGGAGCGAGGTTTTCCACTTGCAAGAAGGATCCGTGAGGATGCCCGCATGCGCGCCGCGCTCGGAAGCGGTCGCTGACCTCCCGGGCGCGGGCGGCCTGCCGAACGAGATCAAGGCGCCCGAGCCGTTCATGAATCGGATACAACTCGCTCGGGCAATGGTTCGCTCTGGAACGGAGAAGCACGCATGGCTATGATGGATGCCTTCTTACCGGAATTCGATCGCGAGATGGGGCTGACTCGTCGTCTGCTAGAGCGCACGCCGCTGCAGGATGGCGAATGGACGCCGCATCAGAAGTCACGTACGCTGCGGCAGCTCGCCTCGCACCTCGCGGACATTCCCCGCTTGGTGGTACGGGCGATGACGCTGAGCGAGTTCGACCGCGCGGCACAACCGCCGCGCGCGCCGTACGCGAACGTCGACGAGCTGCTGGCAGCCTTCGACGAGCAGGTCAGCGCCTCACGTGCCGCCATGGTCGGCAAGACTGACGCGGAGCTGCTGGTGCCCTGGACATTCAAGAATGACGGACGCGTGATAGTTACGCAGCCGAAGATCGGCGCCTTGCGCACGATGTTCCTGAACCACCTGATTCACCATCGTGGTCAGCTCACCGTGTACCTGCGCCTGCAGGATGTCCCGCTGCCGTCGATCTACGGCCCTTCCGCGGACGAGGCCGTTTGAGCAGAAGCCGCGCGTGAAGGAATCGGTCCATTGAAAACATGCGCCGGCCCACCGTGGCGTGGACCGGCGCTCCTGGAACGAAGGTTCGGTAGTTCTCAACGCGAGCGAGTGATCCGCGTTCAGGCGATGACCACCTTCTCGTCCTTCGTCTTCGCCATGATGGCCATGGCCGGATGGATCCCAAGGACCAGCGGATCCTCGACGTAGCGAGCAAGCGAGAAGCTCTTCCAGAGCTCGGTATGAGCGATCTGCCGCGGCAGACTGGTGGCCCGCACCATGTTCGGCATCTCCTGGATGTCGATTTCGAAGAGCCCCGCATTCGTCGCCAGCACTGAACGAACTCGGTTGAAGTCGATCGAGTGGATCTCCTTGACACGCTCGTCCAACTCGTGGAACCGCGTCATCTCGCCCCAGAGGTCGAACTCATACACGCGGTTCTCTACTGCGACCAAAAACACGTCATCCGAGTTGGGGACGCGCGCCAAGAGATCGATCTTGCCGAGCTCGTTGACGCTGCGCATCGGCTGCACCTCCAGCAGCATGTGCTCCTTCTCGATGACGTCGGGTGTGAGCTGCCCAATGACCACTTCCTGCCGCTCGGTCCGTCCGACCAACCGGTCGCCAACCACGATGATGTTGTGGATCTTCGTGCGCGCTCCGTTCAGGCTGACATAGTTGGCCAGGTAGAAGGTCCTGAGATCGAGGGCGGCAACTACGTCCGAGCGTTCTTTCCCGCCCGTGGTCTCCAGAAACCACCTGGAACGCACCTCCGGCGTCAGTGTCGTGTCGATCGCGCGCAGCAGGTCGTAGAAACCTGGCTCACGGCACATCTTCTGGATCTGTTTCTCTGGACCGGCGAGGCGAACGTGGAACAGATCCATCCCAATCAGCGCGATCTCCCGAAAGTACACCTCTGCATCCGGCGTCAGTCCCTCGACACGGTTGAGCTGACCGAGCAAGGGCTGCGTGAAGAAGGACTGGCAGGAGAACCGTCCGTCGCTGTAGCAGAGCACGACCGCGCGGGCGGCTTCCCGGCCTTCCGCGGGCGTCCATTCCGCTGGCAAGGGGCGCGTGTGCAGCCTGAGCGAATTGATCTGGTTCGGGGTCATCGTTGCACCTCATTCCTCATGCGCGCGTGATGGCCGTACGTGACGCGCCGATACGCCGGCCGGCTACGCGGCTCGCCAACGAGCCACGCTTGGCATCGCTTCGAGGACGTGGTGGGGCTGTTGCCAAAAAGATGCGTGGAGGGAAACGGGGCGAACAAAGGTGCGCCGGCTCCACCGAGCGTGCGCATCCCAATTCAGCGAAGGAGGGGACGTCCACGACCATGCGACTCTCCTAGGATTCGGAGAGCCAACCGATAGCCTTCCAACGCGCGTAACCCCGACTCTAGATCCAATCCCGCCTGGACGCAAGAAATGTTCGGTGGGCGCCCCACCAAGAGGAAAGATAACGGGTAGCCTGTAGCGACAACGCGGCAACGTTGCCGCCCTACGTTTCCGCGGAAACGTCACCGCCTGGGGGCACCACTCGCCGGACGATCCCGCAAGACGCCGATCGCCAGCGCACGTCAAACGGTTAGCCACCAGGTACAGAGCGCCGAGTAACCTCAGCTAACGCCTCGGACGCCCAGCCTCGCAGGTCGTCGCTGGGTAATGTCCATGAGCTATTCGTGGTCGCCGTGTCATGCGACGCGGGAGTCGGCCACCCGTTGAAACGCCTGATCCAGATCAGCCTGAAGCTCCTCGACGTCCTCGATGCCGACCGACAGCCGGATCAGACCGTCCGAGATGCCCATGGCCGCTCGCCTTTCCGGGCTCAATCGACCGTGCGTGGTGATCGCCGGGACGGTAACGAGCGATTCGACGCCGCCGAGGCTGCCTGCGAGCGTGAAGCTCTTCAGCGACTCGGTGAACACACGCGTCGCGTTCAGGCCGCTCGTCAACTCGAAGCTGAGCATCCCGCCACCTCCGGCCATCTGCTGCCGCGCAAGCGCGTGCTGCGGATGACTGTCCAGAAACGGGTAGTGAACCGTCTGGATCTCCTGGCGGCTTTGCAGGTACGTCGCGAGCGTCAATGCACTCTGGCTCTGGCGCTCGACGCGCAGTGCCAGCGTCTTCAAGCCGCGCTGCAGCAGGAAGACCGCGTGCGGATCGAGAATGCCGCCGAAATCACGTCGGCCTTCGCGCACACGCGCCATTACCGTACGACTTCCACACACTGCACCACAAATCACGTCCGAGTGACCACTGAGATACTTCGTGCCCGAGTGGAGGCTCACGTCGATTCCCAGACGCAGTGGTCGCTGGTTGACAGGAGACGCGAATGTGTTGTCGATGACCGACAGCAGCCGATGCTCCCGGCAGAAGCGCGCCATGCTCTCCAAGTCCACGAGACGAAGCAGCGGATTGCTTGGCGATTCGACGTACACAAGGCGCGTCCTGGGCTGAACCGCCTCGGCGAGATGAGTTGGCTCGACCGCATCGACATAGGTCAATGACATTCCGAAGCGCTTCAGGTGATGATCGAGGAACTCCACGGTGCCGCCGTAGAGATCGCGCAGCGCGATGACGTGATCGCCTACCTCGAGGAGACTCAGAAACACGGTGCTGATCGCGGCCATGCCAGATCCAAAGACAACGGCGTCCTCGGTCTCCTCGAGGTCGGCGAGCACGCGTTCGACGCTACGAAAGTTCGGACTGTCATAGCGCATGTAGAAGCGGTCAGTGGTGCTCAGCTCAGCCTGCTCTTCGAGCGTGCGTGCCGCGAACATCGCCGACTGATAGATCGGGGGCACAACCGGACCACCGTCGCGGGGATCACGACCGCCATGAACTGCGCGCGTCATTCGAAAAGGCTCCATCTGTTCACCTCTTCGACGTAGTCTCACAGATCTCGTGCAGACGGTCGATAGGCAGAAACGCCAATATGCGTTAAGATCCTGCCATGCGGCGCCTCGATTACCGTCGCGTCGTTGCGCTGGTATACGACCGCCTCTCGGCGTTCGAGTTCGGCATCGTCGTCGACATCTTCGGGCTCGCTCGCCCAGAGCTGGACGTCGATTGGTATCGGTTTCAGGTCTGTTCGGCCGATCGCGGTCCGCTGAGGATCACTGGAGGCCTCGTGCTTCAGCCAACCGCGGGCCTGCGCGCGCTCGAGCATGCGGGCACGATCGTGATTCCCGGCTGTCGGGATGTGGACGATCCCGCCCCGGAGGCGTTGCTTGACGCCATGCGCGGCGCCCACGCGCGCGGCGCCCGTCTCGTCACGATCTGCACCGGGGCATTCGTCCTCGCCGAGGCGGGACTGCTCGATGGCAAGCGCGCCACGACACACTGGCGTCACGTGGATCGGCTGCGGGCACGCTTCCCGAACGTGCATGTGGAGCCGGACGTGCTCTACGTCGACGAAGGCAACATCCTGACGTCGGCCGGGAGCGCTGCAGGGATCGATCTCTGTCTGCACATCGTGCGCCGCGACTACGGGGCAGAAGTCGCCAACCAGGTGGCCCGCCGGCTCATCGTTCCGCCGCAGCGTGACGGCGGACAGTCGCAATACATTCCCGCACCACTTCGGACCGAAGCGACGAATGGACTCGCGCCCGTGCTCGAGTGGGCGCAGAGCAGGCTCGCTGAGCCGCTGAGCGTCGACACGCTCGCACGACGTGCGGCGATGTCATCGCGAACGTTTGCGCGGCGCTTCAAGGCAGAAACGGGAACGACACCGCATCAGTGGCTGACCCATCAGCGTCTCCTCGCGGCCCAACGTCGTCTGGAAACGAGCCCCGAGTCGGTCGATGACATTGCGGAAGCGGTCGGCCTCCAGACCGCTGCGACGCTGCGGCTGCACTTCCGTCGTTCACTACGAACCACACCCACCGCCTATCGCCGGCGGTTTTCCGTGAGAGACATATCTTGATGCGAACCCCGGAGAGAAATCGCCCGCATGAGTCTTCCCTCCCATTCGCGTAAGCAGTTTCAAACCCGAAAGACGGGACAATGTGAGGTGACCAACTACAATGTCACATCGCCGGTCGACCACCCCGGTCTTGGTGGCTGGATCCGCGCGGTCGACGCCTCGGGCAATCGCTCCGCGCTCGTTCCGCTTCCGGACCCAAGTCAGTAGAATGAGATCCTTACCCCTTCATCCCTTCCCCCAAGGATGCGCCCATCCCGTGAAAGCCTCGACACGACGCTGGCGACTCTGACCCGTCGACTCCTCGAGCGCCGCGTCCTGGCTGGTCACTGGGAAGGTGCGCTGGCCAGCAGCGCGCTCTCCACGGCAACTGCGGTTATGGCGCTGACCCTCTCCAGCCGCGAAGGTCTCGGTCCCTTCGATCACCTCGTTGACAACGGCGCACGGTGGCTTCTGGCGCATCAGAACGCAGATGGCGGCTGGGGAGACACCGTGCGCAGTCGCAGCAACCTCAGCACCACGGCGCTCGTGTGGTCGGCGCTCTCGATTGCTTCGTCGCATCCTGCCCTGAAGACAAGCGAGGGACCCGCATTCACCGGCGCTCATCGCGAACGGGCGGAGGCGTGGCTGCGGAAGTCTTCACGCGGCATGCTCGGGTCCGGCGCGGATGCTCTCGAGCCGGAAGCGCTGCGTGAGGCCATTCTCCGGCGATACGGGAAAGACAAGACGTTCTCGGTCCCGATCCTGACCGTGCTCGCCCTGGCCGGCAAGCTGGGGCACGACGATGCAACAGCGTGGCGGCGCGTGCCGCAGCTTCCATTCGAGCTCGCCGCCCTTCCGCATCGATGGTTTCACCATGCGCGGCTTCCCGTGGTGAGCTACGCGCTGCCTGCGCTCATCGCGATCGGCCAGGTGCGCCATTACTTCGCGCCAACTTCCAATCCGGTGCTGCGCCTCGTCCGCAATCGCCTACGCCGGCCAACGCTCGACGTGCTGAGGAACATGCAACCAGAGAGTGGCGGCTATCTCGAGGCAGCGCCGCTGACCAGCTTCGTCGTGATGAGCCTCGCCGCCGCCGGGCACGCTCGGCATCCCGTCGTCCAGCGTGGTCTTCGATTCCTCGAGGAGTCCGCTCGAGGTGATGGGAGCTGGCCAATCGATACGAACCTGGCGACGTGGGTGACGACGCTGGCGGTGTCTGCGCTGGCGGCTGCGGGAGAGCTCGAGCGCATCGACACCGAGCGTGTGCGTGCCTGGCTGCTCTCGCAGCAGCCTGTCTGCGAGCATCCGTTTACCCACGCGGCGCCTGGCGGCTGGGCCTGGACCAATCTGAGCGGCGGCGTCCCAGACGCAGACGACACCGCAGGCGCCCTGCTGGCACTCCGCCGGCTCGGTCCACCCGATGCAGAGATCCGGCGCCAAGCAGCTGCGGGCGCCGGCTGGCTCCTCGGCGTACAGAATCGCGACGGTGGGATACCAACCTTCTGCCGCGGATGGGGCGCGCTACCTTTCGATCGCAGCACGCCCGAGATTACCGCGCACGCGCTGCAAGCTCTGAGCGCGTGGCACGAGCTGCTCGATCCCCCGGTCCGCGCCGCGATTCTGCGCGCTTCCGGTCGCGCGTTGCGATACATCGCCCGAGCACAACGCGCAGAGGGAGCCTGGATTCCACTCTGGTTCGGCAACGAGCACGCATCAGACGAGGAGAACGGGACGTACGGAACGGCGCGGGTCCTTACAGGATTGCACGCGCCACTCGTCAGAGACGCGGCGGAGGCGGTCAACTGTCGTCGTCAAGGAACGGCCTGGTTGCTCGACGCGCAAAACGCGGACGGCGGCTGGGGTGGAAGCCGCGGCGTGGCCTCATCCATCGAAGAGACCGGCGTTGCATTGACGGCGCTGTCGCGCGCGAAGTCGGATGCAGACCCTGACAGAGTCACGCGCGCCGTTGCGCGCGGAGCGGAGTGGTTGCTGAAGGCGACGAAGCGAGGCGAGTGCACACCCGCTTCGCCGATCGGTTTGTACTTCGCACGACTGTGGTACTTCGAAGAGCTCTATCCACTGATCTTTGCCATCGGTGGACTCTCTGCGGCGCGCGACTGCTTGTCCGATACACCGACGATGTGATTGTCAGATGGGATTCAGCGAGGTTTCTCGTTTCTGCTGTCACGGTCATTCTCGTGTTGCCATGCATTTAGCACTCAGGGAGGCGGGTCGGGCTCCCCCCTACCATCGGGGCCGTAGCGACGCCTCGTCGAGGCGTCCCTGCTGTCGCTCACCAGAGAAGCGTGTAGATGGAGAAGCCCAGAAGCGCTGAGACCGGGACCGTGATGACCCACGCCGCGCCGAGCGTGGAAACGGTTCGCCAGGAGACGGCGGATGCGCCGCCGCGCAACCCGGCGCCTACGATGGCGCCGCTGGACACGTGCGTCGTTGAAACGGGCAGCGTGAACCAGGATGCGGCAAGCACCAACCCTGACGCCACGGTGCTGGCCGACAACCCCTCCAGCGGATCGATGGTAGTCACGCGTTCAGCGAGAGTATGTGTCACGCGCCAGCCCGAGAGATAACCGCCGAGTCCCATCATCAGCGCCCCGAGCACGAAGAGCGACGCCGATGGCACGGCGCTGTTCGCACCTACGAGCACCGCAATCGCGATGATCTTCGGGGTGTCGTTGAGCCCGCGCGCGAAGCTGAGCGCCGCGCTGGCGCCCCAATGTGCAACCGTCGTCAGCGGTAGTCGATGTTGGAATCCCGCCGCGTCGCACTCGGCCCCATCCCCGGTCGCGACAACGGGTTGCGAGAGCGCCGTGTACTGCGCCGTGCCGCTGGCGGGCGCGAGCACGATGCGCTGTCCCTTCTCGACGCAGACGCAGTAGCGGGCGGCGCGCTTCATTGGCTGCGCGAATATGGCGTGCATCGCGTAGGCGAGCAGCGCCGATGCCACGGGACTGAACGCAAGGGGCAGCACCACGACACCCGCCAGGAGCGCCCACTGGACACCCTCCACTCCGCCTCCAGCCACGGCGGCACCCACAATCGCGCCGGTGAGCGCGTGGGTCGTCGAGACGGGAAGCGCAAGGCGTGACGCCAACAGCACCCACGCCCAGCTCGCGACCGCAATCGCGAGCGAGAAGCGTGGAGAGGCGGCAACGCCGCCAGAAACGAGCGCCGTGCTGAACATCTTCACGAGACCGCTCGAGACGACGAGCGCCGCGAGGCCGCCGGCGACGGTCCACGCGGTGCCCCACGCGAGCGCGCGCGGATAGGTCGCCAGACGCGCGCCAACCAACGTTGCGACACCTTTGGAGTTATCGTTTGCGCCGTTCACGTACGCGAGCGCACCGGCAGCGACCACGAGAAGCAATACCGTTAGCGACACATCCACTCCACAACAGCCGAACGCCTCGGCGGGGCGTCCCTACCACCCCTAGGCTTCGAGGCGAATGGGCAGGGCGGCACCGACAGGGCCAAACGTGCGCGCCGCGGCGGCAATCGCCGGAGCCACGGCAACGATTGGTGTCTCACCGGCGCCTGCAGATGGGAGGTCGGGCCTGTCCAGGAGCAACACGTCGAGCGCGGGCATGTCGGCGAAGCGCGGGACACGATATTTGGCCAGGCTGCCGTTGAGTATCCGCCCGTTGGCGAACTCGATCGCCTCGAACAGCGCGCCGCCGAGCCCCTGACGAGAGAGCCCTCCACCTGATTGCGCACACCATCCGGATTGACGATCGCGCCACACTCGAAGGCGGCCACGAGACGCTCGACGCGAAAGCCAGACTCGGTCTTCGATACTTCTGCGGCCGTCGCCACGTAGCTGTCCTTTTCCGTGCCGCAGGCGAGGCCGAGCGCCCGCTCGGCTCCAGCATCGCGAGGCCAACCGACACGCTCGGCAACGGCCGTCAGAACGGCGCGCATCCGAGCATCCTTCAGGTTCTTCAAGCGGAGCTCCACGGCATCGATCCCAGTCGCGCGCGCGATCTCGTCCATGTGGATCTCGCGGGCGACGTGATTGGCGGTTGCCGCCAGGCCGCGGTACGAGCCCTGCCGCAATGGTGATTCCGATGCATGAAACGCGACGCGTCGATTCGGCACCTCGTAAGGTGTCTCGATGCCGGCCGCGCCCGAGTTCCAGTTGTCGAACTCCCATGCGAGAAGCCGGCCGTCGCCATCGACGGCACTTGCCACGTCAATGACACCGGCTGGACGGAAGTACGCCCAGCTGAACTCTTCGGCTCTCGTCCACACCAGCTTGACGGCCCGACCAGCCGCCACGGCAAGCCGAGCGGCCTCCACCGCGTGCTCGGCCGTGTGCTTGCCGCCGTACGCCGAGCCCATGTCTGGCACGATCACCCGCACACGGCTCTCCGGAAGACCGAAGGCTTCCGCGAGCTCACTCCTCACGCCGAACGGGCGCTGCGTGCCGACCCAGACGGTGAGCTTGCCGTCGTTCCACTCGGCGACCGCCGCGCGAGGCTCCAGCGGCACGTGCGCAATGTACGGGATCAGATACGTCGTTTTGAACGTGCGGGCAGCACGCGTCCGCGCTTCTGCGACGTCCCCAACCACGTCTGGCTCCCGCCTGCCGCGTCCGCCGCTGCTCGAGGCGGGGCTCTTCTTCAAGTAATCGAAGATGGTCTTGGACGAAGGCTGACCTGGTGGCACGCGCCAGCGCGCGCGAATCGCAGCCGCCGCGCGCGTCGCGAGGCGCGGGTGGGCTGCGACGACGCCGAGCAGGTCGGCCTCGCGCACCACGGTGACGCCTTCCATCCGCCGCACGGCGGTGTCGTCGACGGACTCGAGCGTGGCGTCGAACGCGTCAGGCCGGACGATGGCCCCATAGAGCATGCCGGGCCTGACCATGTCTGGCGTGTACCGATGATGACCGGTCACGATCTCGCGACCATTCACCTTCTTGGTGGTCTGGCCTCTGAGTCTCCAGCCGTCCCGCGCTGCGACCGGGGCATCGGCGGCAACCGTGCCGGTGAGCTTCTCCCCCCGCGTCAGCTCCCCATACGACGCCGAACGTCCGTCTGGGCCAAGCACCCGCCCGTTCTTTGCGCGCAGCGTGTCACGCCGAATCCGCCATTGCGAAGCGGCTCGATCGATCAGCATCTCGCGCGCCGTGGCAGCCGCGCGTGCCAACTGTGGCGCCATCGCGGGCGTGGTACGCGAGCCAAACGTTCCGGCGTCGTACGGTGTGAGGTCGGTGTCGCCCATGACCAGCGTGATGACATCGAGCGGGACGCGCAGCTCGTCACCAAGCGCCTGTGCAAGCGAGGTCCGGATGTTCTGACCGATCTCAACCTTTCCGGTGTACGCCGTGATGCGGCCACTCTCGTCGATGTGGAGCCAGGCCGAGAGCTCCGGTGTCTCTTCACGACCTCGGGAGCCACGAGCTCCCCTGCCCGACTCCTGCGCACGCGCCTCGCCCGTCGTCACCACCACGAGCAGGCCGGTGACGATCTGCAGGAACTCGCGTCGCTCCAACGTCATCGGTGAACGCGAACGCTCTTGGAGCTCGTAGCGCTCCGGCTCTTGCGCCGTGTCGAAGGCGCTCTCGTCGCTCATCATTTGCTCCCGCTGCTCGTCCTGGATGAGGTGCGCGTTGCGGCGAGCTCGACGGCGCGCACGATGCGCCCGTAGGTTCCGCACCGGCAGATGTTGTTGTTCATGCTCTTGGTGATCTCTGCTTGCGACGGGCTCGGATTGCTTCGCAGAAGGCCGACCGCGGCCATGACCATCCCGGGCGTGCAGTATCCGCACTGGAGCGCTTCCGCCTCGACAAAGGCTTCTTGCACCGGGTGGAGTTGCTCGTCCGTGGCAAGCCCTTCAATCGTGGTAATGGACTTGCCAGAGACCGAGCCCGCGTCGGTCACGCATGATCGCGTGACCTCGTCTTCGACGAGCACCGTGCACGCCCCGCATTGGCCCTCGCCGCAGCCGTACTTGCTTCCGGTCAACTCGAGGTCGTCGCGAAGGATTGAGAGCAGACTGTCGCCAGGCTCGGCCTCAATCGCGTGCTCCCGGCCGTTGACGCGCAGAGTGTATCGAGGCATGAGGCTGGTCCTTGGTCCTTAGTTCTTGGTCCTTGGTCCTTGGTGCGCTTGGGCGTCATGAAGCATCGAAGCGTACTAGGCGCACCAAGCACTAAGAACCAGGGACCAAGCACTACTATTGGGGGCACACGGAAGATCTCAGTATATCGCGATGGCTTCTGAACCGTTATGATTCCCTCCTCGGGAGGACTTTCTATGCGTCTTCGTCACGTCACCACGCTGGCGGTCTGTGCGGGGTTGCTCTCGGCCGCGGTTTCGAGTCAAGAGCCCGAGCACACGAGCCCGCCGACCATTGGTCGCCTCGTGCAAGAACAGGCCCGCTTCGACGAGCTCATCGCACCAGATGCGCAGATCGAGGTCGTGGCCGACGGCTTCGAGTGGACGGAAGGGCCCGTCTGGGTCGCCCGGGAAGGGGGCTTCCTGCTCTTCTCGGAGATTCCTGGGAACGCCGTCATGAAATGGACGGCGAGCAGCGGCGTGACAACGTTCATGAAGCCTGCCGGATACACTGGCGTCGACGATTATGGACGTGAGCCGGGTAGCAATGGATTGGCGCTCGATGGGGAGGGACGGCTCACGCTCGCCGAGCATGGCGATCGACGCATCGCACGGCTCGAGTGGGATGGGGGGAAGCGGACGCTGGCCGACAACTATCAGGGCAAGCGCTTCAATAGCCCTAACGACCTCGTCTTCAAGTCCAACGGCGACCTGTACTTTACCGACCCGCCGTACGGCTTACCGGAGCGAGCGGAGGACCGACGGCGCGAGCTCGATTTCTACGGAGTCTACCGAAGGTCGGCAAAGACCGGCGAGGTGACGCTCCTGACGAAGGCGTTGACACGACCGAACGGCATCGCGTTCTCGCCAGATGAAAAGACGCTCTACGTTGCCAACTCCGATCCGGAGCATGCGGTGTGGATGGCGTTTCCCGTCGAGGATGATGGAACGCTCGGCGAGGGCCGCGTGTTCCGTGACGTGACGAGCATGGTCGACGCGCACAAGGGACTGCCCGACGGTCTCAAGGTGGACCATCAGGGCAACTTGTTCGCCACGGGTCCAGGCGGCGTCCACGTGATGACACCCGAGGGAGCGCTGCTCGGCCGGATCGACACCGAGCAGGCCACGGCCAACTGCGCCTGGGGCGATGATGGATCGGTACTCTATATCACTGCAGACGCCTATGTCTGTCGCATCCGCACGAAGACAAAGGGCAATGGGTGGTAGGGCGGTCCTTTAGGGCCGCCGTGATATAGAGGGCGACTAATCAAGTCAATACCTATTGGCTATACCTGTGCCCGCTTCCAGCCGCCGCGGGTGAACAGCCACAGGGTGAACAGGCCCACCGCAGTCTCCGAGACGAACACGCCCCAGAACACCCCGGAGTGCTCCCAGCCCAGCGGGATGGCCAGCGCATACGACAGCGGGATCTGGATCAGCCAGAAGAACACCAGGTTGATCTTGGTCGGCGTGATGGTGTCGCCGGCGCCGTTGAAGGCCTGCACCGCCACCATCCACCAGCCGTAGACGAAGTACGAATACGACAGGATCCGCAACCACTCCGCACCGATCGCGACCACCCGCGTGTCCTGCGAGAAGATCGCGACGATCGGCTCGTTGAAAAGGAAGTACACCACCGAAACCGCGACCATGAACACCATGTTGTACCGGCCGATCCGCCACACCGACGACTCGGCGCGCTCCGGTTGACCGGCGCCGAGGTTCTGGCCCACCAGCGTCGCGGCGGCGTTCGAAAGCCCCCAGGCCGGCATCATCGTGAACATCATGGTCCGCAGCGCGATGGTCGCGCCGGCGACCGCCTCGCTGCCGAGGCTGGCCAGGATCCGCATCAGGAAGATCCACGCCGTCATGGCCACGATCATCTGGCCGATGCCACCCAGCGCAGTGCGGACGATGTTCAGCGCGATCGCACCGTTCCATGTGACGTGGTCGAGCGTGGCGCGAATGTGCTTGCCGCCCTTGAACAGCAGCCAGAGCTGCATCAGCACGGCGGCGCCGCGGCCGATGTTGGTGGCGATCGCCGCGCCCTCGATGCCCATTGCCGGGATCGGCCCGAGCCCGAAGATCAGGATCGGGTCCAACGCGATGTTGAGGATGTTGGCCACCCAGAGCACGCGCATGGCGATCGCCGCGTCGCCCGCACCGCGAAAGATCGCGTTGATGACGAACAGCAGCGCGATCACCGCGTTGCCGCCGAGCATCCATCGCGTGTAGCGGTAGCCATGGGCCAGGCTCCACTCGTCGGCACCCATCAGCGCCAGCAGCTCGCGTGCGTAGAGGATGCCCGCCACGATGAACGGCAGCGAGATCGCCAAGCCGATGAAGATCGCCTGCACGGCAGTCTTCCCGGCCTCGTCGCGCTGCTTCTCGCCGATGCGCCGGGCGACGATGGCGGTCACCGCCATGGACAGGCCCATGGCGATCGAATAGAGCAGGAACAGGTAGGTTTCGGTGAGGCCCACCGTCGCCACCGCCGAAGAGCCCAGCTTGCCGACGAAGTAGATATCCGCCACCGCGAAGGTGGACTCCATCACCAGCTCCAGGATCATCGGCACCGCCAGCAGGAAGACCGCTCGGCGCAGGGGGATCTGAGTGTAGTCCGCCTCGGTGCCGCGGATGGCGCTCTTGAGGCCGGACCAAAGGGAGCCGGTCGGCGCGCCGCCGGTCACAGCTTCGATCGATTCCGTCATGTTCCCTTGCTCCTGTCGGCGTAATGAGAGCCGCCTGGGCGCTCGCAGGATCGGCCGCGTCTTGGCCGACCTGCCGTACGTAGGTTAGTCGCTCGCCGGTGCGAAGAATCGACACGCTGATCGCCGCCCGACGTGAAGGCCTTCCGCCGCGACGGCGGTTGCTGTTGAAGCGAAGTGATAATGTCCCCTCGCGAGCGAAATAGAAATGTCCCCTAAG